>JBBRIK010000018.1:0-13932 GCA_038221045.1 Gemmatales bacterium | reverse complement strand
GCGCCAAGGCGGGGTCAGTGTGCCAATTCGTAGGACAGGTGTACCTGCGGCGACTGCATCTCAGGAATCCGCAAGATCGTACCCGTCAGTGCTTCGATGGCGCTGTCATGGGCGACCCGAAGCGTGACGTACAGTCCCCCGTCCGTGTGCTTTTGCACCTGCACGTCCGTCGCCATTCCCCCGCAGGTCAGCAGCAACTTCCTCCGCAATGCCTCGGGCGAGGGCAGAGGCGCTGTCGCGGGACTTGGATCGTGGAACACGATGGTGCCGCTGGTCACATACGCACGATCCGAAACAGGGAGGGCCGGTTTCGGCGGGGGAGGAGAGTGCATGAGGGTACGACCGACTTCTGGCGGCAGAATTGCGCCCGAGTTCGATATCCGCGTGCCGGAAGAGGGAGAGAGGGGACCAGCCAGGGTACGGGGTCTGGAGGGTTCAACGGAAGCGGGAGAGGGTGCCGATGGAGCCAAGGAACTTCCTTCTGAATGGAACGAAGTGATCGCGCTGGGAGAACGGGTCGAGGTCAAGGTAGCGAACGGAGCGTGCGTTTCCTCCACCGGCCACGGCTCTGCCTTCGGCAGTTGCGGTTCACCCTTCGGCAGCGGCAGAGCGACGGTGCGCGACTTCGGCGACTTCACCGGAGAGGGAACCATCTCCCCTCCCGGAGCGGCAGGATGCGTCGCCGCGAAGTTACTGGCGCCATAGGGCGAGGGTACGAGTGAGGGCGATGGCACGAGTACGGGTGAAGGCACGAGTACGGGCGAGGACGAAGAACTCGCAATCGGAGTCCCCGGCGTCTTCGCGGATTCGGTGCTGGCGATCACCTTGCTGGGTGCCGATTCCGTCTGTGCGCCGGAGGACGAGAACCAGCCGCCGACGCGCTGAATGATGGAGCGAGACTTGGGCGCGGGCGCAGGGAGAGGCGCGCTGGGAACCACGGCCAACGTGCGCGGCGCATTCTTGACTGGCTCCTCGGTCGTTCGCGGCTTTGAAGCAGACACTTCGAGCAGATTGACGACGCAGGAGCAACCGCTGACCATCCGCATTTGCGTGCTGGCGGCGTGTTTCTCCTGCCAGGAAGCGACCCGACCTCGGAGAGTGAGATGACCTTCGCCGCCCGTACTTACCTCGACGTCCTTGGCGGCGGGTCCAAAGACCTCACTGAGGGTGCGCTTCGCGGCCCGAATCACATCGTCGGTTTTCGCGGGGACGTTCGCGTCGCCGCTGAGCGGGGAGACCTCGAGTGAATCCTGCACGCCGCCGCCCCAGGCTTCCGCGGCAAGTTTGACGGCGAGTTTGCGTGCCTCGACGGTCGGCACAAAGCCGAACACCTCGACGCCGGTAGCGTTGGCGCGGGCGCGGAGAGTACAGCGGAAGGTGACGGGATCGGCCATCCAGGCGAGTTCGACCTGGAGTTCCCGCACCCGGCTTGCCGGCGCGGCGGTTTTGGCGGAATGGGAGAACGGCAAAGGAAAGGCCGCCAGCGGAGCGATTCCAAGGACGCTGGCCGCCAGTATCGCCGCGAAGCGGCGCGAGCGCGAAAGTAGACGGAGCATCTCGGCAATCTCCAGGAAGGAGGGAAAGATTCAAATGATGAATGATGAATGATGAATGATGAATAAAAATCAGAAGACTGATCGGACTGTCTTTTATTCATCATTCATCATTCATCATTCATCATTTTCTTTAGTTTCCGGACAGGTCGCGAGAGACGGAGCTGAAGGCCTGGGGCGAGACGACGCAGTTGGGGCCGCCGGGCGCCAGATGCAGGTGGTCCTTGTCGATGTAGACGACCTCGACCTGCGGCTTGTGGACGTAGAAACCGAAGGGATAGCCCGACTGTTTCGTCTCGGTGTAGAACACGGTGCATTTGTAGTGGCAGTGGTGCAACTGCGCCCAGCCGACGAGGGGAAAGAAACGCGGCGGATCGATCTTATCGACGAGCTTTTCCTTGGCGACCTCAATGTCCTCGCGGAATTCCTCGTAGACGTAGGGGACGCCGCGAGCGACCGGCTTGAGGGCGCGGAGGATGGCGGCGTCGTCGGGCGGATCTTCGCAGGTCGGCAGCGGGAATCCAGGAACGATCGGCGGCAGGATAGCCGTGCGGAAGTCGTTCTTGTGGTTGTACTTGTCCTCGATGCGCTGGGGGACCCAGGCCGGGACGGGAATCGGCGTGAAGATACCCATCGAGAAGGGCATGCAGCCGCTCAGGGCCAGAGGCGCGAACACGGTCAGGAGAAGGACCGCCTTGCGCAGCGTCAATCGCTTCGTTCGAGTCATCGCGCTACTCCCCCTCCGGTGCTGGCCGCGTCCCTTTTCGGGGCGTCGCGGTGGGCAACCGGCAGAATGTCGGGCTTTTAAGCAATATCGGGATGGGGAGGCGAATGACTTTAACGGTTCCTCCGGAAGTAGCGGTTCTCGGTATATCTTCCTCGTTCCCACGCTCTGCGTGGGAACGGCTTCTTCGACGCTCTGCGTCGTCTTACGAACAGATGCGAGGCAGACGGACGCGACGCAGAGCGTCGAAGAGCACGTTCCCACGCAGAGCGTGGGAACGAGGAAAGACAGCGGCACCCCGTTTGTCTCAACCCGGTTCCGGAGTCGAGTCGGCGTCCAGCTCGACGAGTTTTCCCGATTCGCGCCAGTCGGCGGGCAGGAAGTCTCGCACATACAGGAACAGACCGAGTTCCACCAGTTCCGCCTCGACGTCTTCCGGGTTCGGCTGCGCCAGGGTCTGCGATACCTCCTCGATCACCAGTTCGGCGAACACGCGCCGCGCCCGGCTCAGTTGTTTGCGGAACGCGGCGGCTCCAAGAGGCCGGCCCGCGAGAGCAGCGGCCCGAACGGCCAGGGCCGGCGACTCCTCCTCGGGATGTTCCGAGGCCAGACGCAACACGGTATGAAAGAGATTGCCGGGCGAACGCCGCTGATGGCGATAGAGGGCTTCCCAGGCGCGATCGAGGACGCAGCGGCGCCACTCGGCCACCCAGGCTTGATGCATCGGCGCGTTGTCCTCCGCGACCGGCAGTTCGTCCAGGTCGCGCGAGTGATCCTGGGGCAGAGGACGACGGCGCAGGTGATCCAGGGCCGAGTTGCGCACCGCCGCCTTGAGATAATCGCGGAATCGCCCGCGCAGCAGATCGGTGCGAACGAACCCATGCAGAAGGCCGCGCAGCAGGAAATCCTGCAACACTTCCTCGACGTCATGGGGGTTCTTGATGATCGCCTGGAGATAGTGCTGGATGGCGGTGGCATAGCGCAGGGCGAACTGAGTCGGATCGCTCAGGGCGGGCCAGCAGGTGGAGATCTGATCCAGGACCGCCTGGCTTCCGGGGTCGAGCCGTGACCTGTCGTTCATGCGAGGAATCTCGCTTCCGCCGCAAGCGGCAAGACGGAAATGCTTCAAGCGCGCTGCCTTATCGTGCCGGATTCGGCGAGCGAATCGCGCTGAGGTCCCAGAGACGCACGAATCGTTCGCCGCTGCCTGCGGCCAGCATGCCGCCGCCCGGTGAAAACGCCAGCGCCAAGACCTGGATCTTCGTCTTCGGTTCGCCCAGGCTTGCGACGAGGTGCCTGTCTCGCGGCGTCCAGAGAGTCACTCGATCGCCGCCTGCCGCGAGCAACTCGTTGTCGGGCGAAAACGCCACGGAGCGGAGACAGTCTGACGCCGTCCAGCGCGACTCCACGAAACTTCGCGTTCCCACGTCCCAGTACTGATGAGCGCCCACGGAGCGTTGGTTTTCTTCTCGCCTGTATCCAGTCGCAACCAGCGTCCGGCCATCCGAAGCATAGGCCAGATTCGCCACACACGAATAGCCAGCCGCCAGATCACTCCGCCATTTCCCCGACTCCTGATTCCAGAGCCGCACGACGCCATCGGCGCTCGCCGTGGCCAGAACTTTGTCACCGGTCGGCGCAAGGGCAATGGCGTAAACGGCATCCTTACTCGGAGGCAGAGCATAGCGCTCGCGCCAGTCGGCCCACTCCCACACGCGGACGCCCTTCCACTTGTCGGGGGGGACGCGCGCGGAGGCGAGCGTCGCCAGGAGTTTCCCATCCGGAGAGAACGACAGGGCCGTGACCTTGTCCACCCCCACACCCATCGTGACCGATTTCCCCTCCCGGCCGTCCGGGTGCCAGAAATGGACCCGTCCCCCGGAGCAGCCGGCGGCGAGCGTCTTGCCATCGGGAGAGAAGGCGATGGAATGGACGCCCGTTATCGGCCCCTTCTCATTCGTCCAGAGCTTGTGACAGGGCTTGAGACTGGTGAAGTCCCAGACGCGGACGCCGCCCTCGCCGTCTCGGCAAGCCGCCGCCAGCCAGCGCAGGTCGGGCGAGCAGGCCACCGCCTGAACGCTGCCCTCCGTGGGTAATTCCACCCCGGCCGAGTGATCGCGTCCGGGAAACAACAGGCCGCAGCGGAGAGCGTCCACAGCCGCTCCGACTTCTCCCAGCAGCCGCCGTGGCGCGGAACTGTCGCCGCGCAGCGTCGCATGATGGGCGAGGACCTCGACAAGGGCAGCGCGGATCGTCTCGCGATTCAGACTCTGCACGGCCTTCTCGGCCCTCGTCGCGATCGGTTTCCAGGCTGTATCGCGCTCGTCCTCGACCTGCTCCTTCTCCGGCCCGCGCTGGTTGAGCGCCAGCAGAATCAGAGACAGTGCCAGCACCGCCAGGCACGAGGCGAGGACCGAGCGGCGCAGGAGCCGGCGTGGACTCGGCTTTGCAGACAGGGGAACGGCGTGCGGAACGGCCGGCGTCGTATGGTCGATCCGGCTCTCCTGAGCCGACACGGTGTTGCCGCCCGGCGTCAGGGCGGCCAGGAGCCGGCCGACGTGAGCGGGGACATTCGCGGCCGACGCGGGTGGCAGGATCGCTTCGAGGTCCGCGAGCATCGCGCGAGCGCTGGGATAACGGTCGTCGCGCCGCTTGGCCATCGCCTGCCGCACCACCGTCGCACAGGCTTCGGGAATGGCGGTGTTGCTCAGGCGCGGGTCGGGAGCGGGCCGCGAACAGTGAGCGAACATGACTTGTACAGACACGTCGAGCGGAAAAGGCGGCTTGCCGGTCAGCAGCGCGTAGAAGGTCGCGCCGAGCGAATAGAGATCGCTGCCGTCATCGACCGGTTCGGCCCGGCACTGTTCCGGACTCATGTAATGCGGTGTGCCGAGGACGTTGCCCGGATCGGTGACGGCGCTGGTCTGATCGCTGACCTTGGCAAGGCCGAAGTCGGCCAGTTTGACACTTCCGTCGTGGCTCAGAAGGATGTTGGCGGGCTTGATGTCGCGATGAATTAGCCCGGCAGTATGGGCTTCCGTCAGACCGCGACAGACCTGGGCGGCAATCCAGGCCGCGACCGGCCAGGGAAAAGGACCGCGATATCGCAGCAGTTCCTGAGCGGCGAATCCCTGCACGAGTTCCATCACAATGAAGTAGACGCCTTCGCGCTGATCGACGTCCAGCGTGGCGGCGATGTTGGGATGTTTCAGGCGCGAGGCCGACCGCGCTTCCAGGAGAAAACGCTGGAGCAGAGCGGGATCGGCCGAGAGAGCTTGAGGCAGCAGTTTGACCGCGACGCGCCGCCGAAAGAGCGTGTCGAACGCCTCGTAGACGACCCCCATGCCGCCCTGGCCGAGCCGGCTGGTGAGGCGATACTTGCCGAGCGTCCGCCCCAACCATTCGTCAGGTCCGACCGCGACCGCTGTCACAAAGGTCGGGGCGGACGGCGTCGCAACGCGAGAAGGCGATGTGCGCTGGTTCATGGGAGGACATCCTCAGAGGATTGCACGCCCGCAAGAATGGCTTACTCGATCATACGTCAGCAAGCCGCCAGCCGCCAGCGCGGGGAGGGGGATCCCAGGCGGGCGGCTTCGGCTTCGGCAGTGTTCCGGACGAGTGAGTGAGGGTTCACTGGCCCTGGATCAATACCGTCCCCTTCGAGAGAATCGTGCTGGCCGGCCCCGTCGGCGAGGTCTTGATCACAAACTTGATCGTACCCGTGACGCTGTCGCCGTAGAGCTGGAACGGCAGGCCATTGCTCAGGTTGCCGCTGAGAACGGCGTAATGCCCCTGCACGATCGATCCTGAAGTGATGAGCATCGGATAGACGAAGCCGTTGGTCGTCACCAGCTTGCCCGCTCCCACGATCGCTCCATTCGGACCCTGGGCCGAGACGGACATGGAAGACTTGCCCACGCCCTTGTTCGAGATCGACACCTTGTACTTGGCGGGTTCCGCGGCCGGAGCCACTGCCGCGAAGCCCAGCACCACCACCGCCATCATCAGAAGTCGCATCATGATCTGCCTCCCCTCGGATCGTTTTTGAAGGAGTCAACACCCCCTCTACAAGGAGAGACGGACGCGGCGCGGGACGTGTGACCGGCAAATGAACTTTTCTCGAATCGAGCCATTCCGGCGTGCGTGTACAATGAGTCATCATGACCACCGAGAGCCTTCCTCTGCTGCTGATAACGCTTGGCGACGTGGCCGGCGTGGGACCTGAGATCGTCGCGCGGGCCTGGCCGCAACTGCTGGCGCTGTGCCGGCCCGTCGTCTGCGGCGACGGCGGCTGGCTGCGGCGCGGCCTCGAACTCGCCCCCTCCTCTGCTCGTGTCCACGTCGTCTCTCATCCGCGTGAGATCGCTGCGACTATCGACGTCGTCCCCTGTCTGCAAGCGACGAAGATCGATTTGTCCCGCGTCATCGTCGCGCAAGTCAGCGCCGAGGCGGGACAGGCCGCCTACGACTTCCTCTGCCGGGCCATCGATCTGACGCTCGCCGGTCAGGCGGACGGCATCGTCACCTGTCCGCTGCACAAGGAGGGACTGCACGCCGCCGGTCTGCCCTATCCCGGCCACACCGAAGTCCTCGCCGATCGTTGCGGCGTCGCTCAGCACGCCATGTTGCTCTACGCCGATGGACTGGGCGTCGCTCACGTCACGCTGCACATGGCCCTGCGCGACGTCTTTCGCCATCTGTCGTCCGACGCCGTCCTGGAGAAGACGCGACTGCTGGACGACATGCTGACGCGCATCCTCGGCCGGCGTCCGCGTCTGGGCGTGGCCGCGCTCAATCCCCATGCCAGCGACGGCGGTCTGTTCGGCGACGAGGAGGAGACGATTATCCGCCCCGCGGTCGAGTCGGCCCGCGCGGAGGGGATCGAGGCAAGCGGTCCCTGGCCGGCCGACACGCTCTTCAGCCGGGCCAACGCCGGTTCGTTCGACGGCGTCGTGGCCATGTATCACGATCAGGGCCACATCGCTCTGAAACTGCGGAGCGGCTGGCGCGCGGTCAACATCACGGCCGGTCTGCCGATCGTGCGGACCAGCGTGGCTCATGGGACCGCTTATGACATCGCCGGCCGCGGCAGCGCCGATCCTTCCAGTCTTATCGAGGCCGCCCGGCTTGCCGCCCGCCTGGTTGCGCCGGCGACACACTCCGCAAGGACGCCTTGACAGAATCCGCTTCTCTTCTATAGTTCGCCGCTCGCGCTCTCAGCCTGATTCGGCTGCTCGTCGGGATCGTCGTGCGCCTTTCGGCTTGCTGATCCCGCTGGGCAGCCTCCCGTCGGACAGGCTCGTTCTTGCACAGGAGGTGCCATGTGACGTCGATGCCGACGCGACGGCTGACTCGGGTTCTGCCGCTGCTCGCGCTGCTGTGGGGCCATGCTGGCCTGCTGCCGCTCAGCCGAGCCGCTCCCGAGCCGCCGTCCACTCCCGTTCGTCCCCCCAAAGCCGTCAGCGCGCCAACCGCGCTGCCGCCCGCGCAGGCCGATGCGCCGGAGCAGCCGCTCCAACTGCATCGGAACATTGCCGGCGATTCCAAGCCGCTGCTCCTCAGCGCCGACAATTTCTGCACCTGGCTCGAAAGAGGACAGCGCGTCATTCTCATGCAGGGACAGGTCCTCATTCAGCAGGGCGTCGTCCGCGTCCGCTGCGAGGAGGCCGTCGCCTTCGTCGATCTGGCGCGCTTGCAGCGGACCAGCATCCTGCACGCCGATATCTATGCCGAGCGCAAGGTGCTTCTCGAAGATGGCCGGGCGGACCGCAAGGGAACGCGCGCTACCATCGATCTGAACACACGCGGCGAACTGAAGATCTTCTCGCAGAAGACCGCCGTGCTTCAGAAGATGGTTGCGGACTCTCCCCTTTATCAGCGAGCTGTCAGCGAGATGAATACTCCCGCGACGCCCACCATCGTTCCCGTGAAAGCGACCGGGCTGATTCGGAACCCCGTACGGATTCCATCGCGGGATCCGGGTCCGGGTCCGGCGCAGCGGCCGATCGCCCCTACGCCGCCTGCCGGGTTCACGCCGGCACCGCCCCCGCCCAGCTTTGGGCCTCCGCCTACGGCACCCGTTCCGCCCAGTGTGCCGGGGCCTCCGCCGTCCCTTGTCCGCGCCAGTGGCCGCGATCTGGAGCCTGGCTCCGAGAGCGTCAGCGCGAAGGCCACGCCGACGCAGTTTCCGGGTGCGGCCTCGCCCGCCGCTCCCGCCCCGGCTCCCCGCCTGCTCCAGCCCGCGCCCGGGCTGGACGGGCCGGCCCGCCAGTACAACGTGGGGCCGCGCACTAGCGCGCCGTTCCAGCTCAAGAGCGAGACGCTGCCCGGAGGCGAGCAGGCGTCAATCTTCACCGGCGGCGTCATCATCGGCGTCCGCGCCGCCGACGGCAGCGACCTGATCGACATCGAGGCCGACAACGCCGTCATCTGGTCGCGCGGCGGCCTGACGCGCGAGATGGTCGATAACATGCACCGCCCCGAAGGACAGACGACCCGCGAACTGGAGTTCTACTTCTCCGGCGACGTCCAGATCCGCCAGAAAGCGACCGGCGGCGATCGCCTGATCAAGGCCGACGAAATCTATCTCGACGCCAGCCGCAACGTCGCCATCGCCCACAAGGCCGACTTGATCTTCTCGCGCAAGACCCCGCAGATGGCCCGCATGGAGCCAATCCACGTCCGCGCCGACGAATTGAGGCAGCTCTCGGCCGACAAGTTCGAGGTGACTCGCACCGAGATCTTCTCGAGCAAGTTGCCCTCGGATCCGGGCCTGAAAGTGGTCATGTCGAAGGCCGTCATCGAGGAACAGCGCGTACCCCGGAAGACAATCTTCGGGAACCCCGTCCTCAAGGACGGCAAGGAAGTCATCGACATTCAGCGGCCCATCGAGGGGGATAACGCGCGACTGGAAATCGACAACTTTCCCATCTTCTACCTGCCGAAGTTCCTGACCGACGCCAACGATCCGCTCGGCCCCCTGGAGTCGATCCGCATCGGCCAGAATCGCGTTTACGGATTCGAGTTGGGTGCCTCCCTGGACCTGTACAACCTGTTGCATCTGCAGAAATTGCCGCAGTCGCGCTGGCATCTCGACCTGGACTATCTAAGCCGCCGGGGACCCGCCCTGGGAACGACCTTCGACCTCGCCAGCCCGACCTTCTTCGGCCTGCCGGCTCAATCGACTACCCAGGTGAAGGCCTATGGCATCTACGACACGGGCAACGACATCCTCGGCGGCGGGCGCGGCGAGCGCGAGGACCATCCCGACTTTCGCGGCCGTTTGCTGGCGCGCGAGAACCTCCAGGGCCTGCCCAATGGCTTCGTCCTACAGGGCCAGTTCGCTCCGATCAGCGACCGCAATTTCCTCGAACAATATTTCAAGAACGAGTTCGACACCGACCTCAATCAATCGACGTATGCCTACGTCAAGCAGACGCAAGGATCCTGGGCCTGGACCGGCCTGGTCGAGCCGCGTTTGCGCAACTGGGTTACCGAGACGGAATGGCTGCCGCGAGCCGATGGCTATGTGATCGGAGCCAGCTTCTTCGACCTGTTCAATTACAGCGCGCACGCCAGCGCCGGGTTCGGCCAACTGCGCACCTCGAACGATCCCCTGCCGCCCGTGAGCGTCACCGACCGCAACACCTCGACGGGCCGGTTCGACTACATTCAGGAAGTGTCCGCCCCGTTCTATGCGGGGCCGGTCAAGGTGGTGCCGTATGGCGTCGCCGACCTGACCTATTACACGAACGACCTCACCGGCAACGACAATGGCCGGGCGTATGGTGGACTCGGCGTCCGCGCCAGCATGCCGTTGACGCACCTCTATCCCGACGCGAAAAGCCTCCTGGTCAACGTCAACGGACTCAACCACAAGATCGTGCTGACGGGCAATTACTACTACGCCCAGTCGAGCGACCCCTACACGCGCTTCCCGCAGCTCGACCGCCTCAACGACGACGCCACCGATCAGGCCCTGCGCGACATTCGGCCGAACTTGTCGCTGTTCAATCCCTCGAACGGCTTCTTCCTGGCGACGTCGCCGCAGTTCGATCCGCAGACCTACGCCATTCGCCGGCTCGTGGAGAATCGCGTCGATACGCTGGACGACATTCAGGTCGTGCAGTTGGACCTTCGGCAGCGCTTGCAGACGAAGCGAGGGTTTCCGGGACGCGAGCACATCGTTGACTGGATGACGCTCGACCTGTCGGCCTCTCTCTTCCCGGATGCGAAACGCGACAACTTCGGCACCACGGCAGCCTTTTTGGAGTACGACTACGTCTGGAACGTGGGCGATCGTACGTCGCTGGTCAGCAGCGGCTGGCTCGATCCGGTCGATCATGGCGCGCGCGTCTTCACCATCGGCGGGTATCTCGATCGTCCGGACCGAACCTCGTTCTTCCTGGGCTATCGCCAGATCGATCCGGTAGCGAGCAAGGCGGTGACGGGGGCGGCGACCTACATCTTCAGCCCGAAATATGCGGTGACGGCCAGCAGCACCTACGACTTCGGCACGAGTCAGAGCCTGTCGAACTCACTGGTCATGACGCGGATGGGAGCAGATTTGAACGTCGGTTTCGGCATCACCTACAACAGTTTGCAAGGGAACTTCGGCGTCCTGTTCCAGATCCTGCCGAACCTCCTGCAAGGCCGGGCGCGTGCGGTGGGTGCAGGCGCGGGCGGCCCCGGAGGTCTGCGAGGCAGTTGACCATTCTTGCCGCTTGTGGCTTAGCGGTCTTCAAACATCGCTACCCCGCAAACGGTAAGAGGCGTCCAGCAGCGTCCAGAGGCAGGCGATTTGCCAGGCGGGTTCGCCTGACGGAACCTCCTTTCCCGAGCGGCTGCGATGCCAGGCGAGACGGCGAACGCAGATGGCGTGAAACGTCTCACGCACCTCCGCGGGAATGTCACCCTGTTTCAGCATCCGATCGAGAATCTGTCCAGGGCCGCGCCGCGGCACGGTCAGACGAACGAGCCAACGTCTCTGACTATCCGAAAGACCAATCGCGATACGCTCAAGCGCCGTGCGGCAGACGACGCGCATCCGGGCATCGCGTCCATGGAGCGGACGCAGCAAGGCGGCGATGGCGGTCACGGCGCGTTCGCCGAGTTGGCCCAGGGATGCCGCTGCCGCGCGGCGCAGACGGGCGTTCGAGTCGCGCAGCATCTCTTGCAGCAACGGTAACACCTCCGCTCGCTCCCTGAACCACCCCATCGCCCGAATCGCTCGACGGCGCATGCCCAGGTTGCCCCGCCGGCAGCAGCGATCCAATTCCTCGATAGCGGCCCTGGAGCCGAGAAGCCCCAGCGCGCGAACCGCCGTCCTCCAGCGCGCGCCGTCCTGTTGTCGCAGCACGTCGAGTAAGGTCTTCTCCACGGATGGCCTAGCGCGTCCAAGCTCCGCCAGCGCCTGAGCGACGGCCCGGCCCACCTCTCCGTCCTCATGCAGCAACGGCAGCAACGCGAGTACGGACTCCTCCGCCCCGCTCGTGCCAAGAGCCAAAATCGCTTCAATCCGCACGGTGCGACTCACATCGTTCAGCAGCGGGACGAGAGCCGAGATCGCGCCGGTTCGCAGACGACCGAGCGCGGCGACGGCGTGTTGACGGATCGTTGTCACCTCATCGCTCAGGGCCGCCGTGAGAGTAGGAATCGCCGCGTCATCGAGAGGCAGCCTTCGCAACGCTTCAGCCGTGAGTTCGCGGACCCGCGCGTCAGGATCGCGCAGCCGGGCAAGGAGAGGAACCACGACCTCGGCAGTCCCGGCATGAACCAGCACTTCGACAGCGGCAGCGCGAACGCCGCTGACCTCGTCCTCCAGCGCGGCGAGAAGGTCCGTTCGCTCACCAGCCAGGGCGAGAACGGCCGCACGACGTACGCGCCAGGAAAGATCGTTCAGCGCGGTCCGCAAGAAGCCGATTCGCCAGACGTCGGATGTGTCGAGTTGCTCCACGAGGCGAACCGCCCGACGGCGCGTTTGCTCCGCGCTACTCGGAAAGGCGGCCTCGCAGGCACTTTGCATTTCGTCCGCTGGAGGAGGATGAGCAGCGAGTGCGCGAACGGCGACGGCCGCGCGCCAGAAGCTGGACTCATACAGGGCCTGATGCAGCAGGGAGGGCGTCATGTTTTGAGATAGTGCTGTTGGAGCAACTCCCACAAGCGTGCGAGCAGCCAGCCAGCCTCCTTCTCGGCTGCCGCTGCTCCGGGAGTTCGCACCGTGCCGGCACGTCTTGGCTCGTTCCGATTTGCCGTGACCGACAGGACGTGTTCCGTTAACAGTTGCTGCAACTCCTGCCAACTGAGTTCAGACGACCGCGGAGCCGGCACCGGCTCCATGTTGCTCACTCGCCTCCACCATGCGGCCCGTCGCTGGTACAGGGCCACGAAAGGCTCAAGGAGTTCCACAGGCAAACGTCGTTCAGCGACAGCGGAATACAGATTGTCTCTCGCCTCACGCAGGGGATTGGCGACAATGCCAAGCCAGGTCCGTAACTCTTCGGAAAGCAGCGGGGCGAGCCGGGCCAGTGAGCCGGCCGCGCGGTCGCTGATGTTGTCCTCCATACCTCGTCCTTCGTGAAGGCGGCGGACCAAGGCCGCCAGATGAGGCAGGGCCTTCTCGCCCATTCGCCCCAGCATCGACGCTGCCGCCTCGCGTCGGCGACGCTGGGGGGCGGCGAGAGCCTGTCCTAACACGGCTGCTGCATCGGCCTCGCTCGCGCCCGCCTCCTCCGCAAGTTGACGGGCGAAGCGATTGCTCAGAGCGCGATCGCGTGAGTCCTCCCCGAAGAGGAGGGCTTGCAGACGCCAGACCTCATCCTCAGCCCCCATCTCCTCGACGAGTCCATCTAGTTCCGAGGAACGGATCTCATAGTTCTCGCGAAAGTCGAGGTGGCGTAGCCGACCCCAATGAGAAGATTCCAGCAGCGCGCGCAAGCCCGCGATAGTGATTCTGCACGACCGCAAATCGAGGGCAGTCATCTGGGCGAAAAGGGGCGACTCCGCCAGTGCTTGCACCCCCAAATCGCCAATTAGCGTGCCCATCAGTGTGAGCCGTTCCAGGTGCCTCAAATGACTGGAAGAGACAAAAGCCGCGAGATCGCTATTACTCAGATGCCTGCTGAAAGTTACGCTGGAGAGACGCTCCAGCAACGGACATGCGGCCAGTTCGATCATGGGGAGATCACGTCGAAAGAAATCGACTTCGCGAAGGGGCATTCGCTGGCGATACTCCATCCCGCGCTGCACGAATTCCTTCGGAGATATCTGTAACCTCTCGACAAATCCACGACGAAATTCGACGGTGAGATGCGCGACGCCCAGGGCCGTCTTCCAGGCGGGGGCGTGTTCCGCGAGCAATGCCTTCTCGCGTTGTCGCAGATGCTTCAGATTGCGGGTGATCATGGCCCATTCGCGCCAGTCGGTCGAGTCGCCGGCCCAGCGGGCGAGTTGACACTGCACGCGAATGAACTCGCCGCGCGGATTGCCCTGTTCCTCGAGCCAGTCGGCATAGATGAGGCGAACGGCCTCGTCTTCCGGATTGTTGACGATGTCCTGCAAGAAGGCGTCTTCGAGCATGGCGACTCCCTCGCGGTTCGCAGTGTTCGCTCTCATGATATCATGAGACAGAATGCTCCGGTCGTCTAACGGGCAAGA
>JBBRIK010000017.1:0-14247 GCA_038221045.1 Gemmatales bacterium | reverse complement strand
AGGTCTACTATCGCCACCTGCCGCTGTACCAGCAACTGGAGAAGTGATCGCGTCGGCTTCGGAGTAGCACAATGGAAGAGATAGGCGGCCTGGTTACCGGGGAGCGCCGCTGGTGAGGGCGGCAAGCGTCTCCGTGAGACGCCGGCGCACCACCATCGCGATCGCCAGACCGATCATCCCCAGCCCGATGAGCGCGGTGACCAGAAGCCGAAACGTGCGATACCGCGCCGAATCGAACCCCTCTGCCCCAATGCCAACCATCAGGGCGGCTCCCGCCAGCGGAATCAGCACCGCCAGAAACTGAAACCAGGCCAGCCAATCCTCCGTTCCGCGCAACTCCTCCCGCGCCGCCGTGCTGGCTCCGCGAGCGTCGATCCACAACAACGGATACAGCACGCGCAACACGACGTACTCGATGGCGAAGAACGAGTAGGTCAGAGCGATCAGGCCCGAGATCGTGAACGAGATCAGGAAATGGCCGTAGACGGCGCGGGTCACGCCAGGAGTCATGCAATCCAGTAGCCAGGGGAAAAGGATGCCCCCCGGCAGCCAGCCCAGACAGGAGAGTACCACACACCACGCCGGGAATCGCAAGGCGCGCCGGCGCGCGGCGCGAACCACCTCGACGGACGGAGGCTTGCTGCCGGCAAGCCGCAGCCGCACCCCTCGCACCGGCACGATCAGAGCCAACAACATCAGGATACCCTCCGGGTAGATGATGGCGTTGTTGGTCAGCACCAGGTGCTGGAAGGTTGTCTGTTGCGACGGCGTGAGCCGATCGGCGATTTGCAGCGAGTTGTACGAGATGTTGACGATGCTGCCGAGGAAGTGCGGCAGCAGCACGAGCAGGCAGCCCAGCGCGAAGGGCCAGCGCCGCAGGGCGCGCGTGATCGGCCCCGCGGGGGGCAACGATTTCTCGACGCGGCGAAGTTCACGACAGCCGTCCAGGGTCTGGGCCAACTCGGCTGCGGAGGGATAACGCTGTTCGCGAACGGGTTGCAGACAGCGCCGCAGAACACAGGCTACCGGGCCAGTCAACGTCGCGTCGTCGGGCAGGCAGGGCGGTCCCGCGCGTCGCTGCCCGGCAAGGGCCCGCGCGATCGCGGCTACGTCGGTCGTTCGCGGCGTTTCGATGGGCGGCAGCCGGCCGGTGAATAACTCGTACAGCAGCATGCCCAGCGAATAGAGATCGGCGCGTTCATCGACAGTGGTTGACGTCTCAACGGAAGCGAATGCTTCGAGGTGTTCGGGAGACATGTACGCCAGAGTGCCACCCAGCGGCGCCTGCTCGCCCCCCTCGCCGCAGGTGTCGGCCGAGACGTTGAAATCGGCGAGGAAGGGCCGGCCGTAGCGATTCAGGAGTACGTTGGCCGGCTTGATGTCGCAGTGCAGCACGGCAAGACCATGCGCATGGGCCAGCGCCTCGGCCAGTCTCGCTCCGAGCCAGCAGGCGGCTTCCACGCCATCGCATCCCGCCAGGAATTCGCGCTCCCGCAAGCCTGCCAGGTCGAGGGCCACCGGTCCCGTCTCCATGCTGTCGAGGACTTCGAGGATCGCGCGGCCGTCGCGCTGCTGCAACTCGCGGTTCGACAGCGTCCCCATCACACGCTCCAAGGTCGTGCCGGGGACGTACTGCATGCACAGCAGACGCAGGCCGCGTTGCGAATCGATAACCTCCGAGAAGACCTGCACGATATGAGAATGCTCGAGACGGGCGAGCGTCTGCCCCTCATGACCGCGATTGGCGGACACCTTCAAGGCAATCAGACGATCCAGGGAGAGCTGTCGAGCCAGGAACACCTGACCAAACGAACCCACGCCGAGTTCGCGTAACAACTCGAAATCGTCAATCCGCTCGCCGACACAGGGCAAGCGGATCGGCGGGAGGGCGGGAACGTCATGGCGTGGCAGCAGCGGCCGAAAGGGAGGCGCGTCACCCGTTGAGGGATCCAGTTCGTTTGTGTCCTGACCGGCAGTCCCTGGGTCCGTCATGACGCCGCCTCTTCGAGACTCTACGACTGACCGGTGCGCCGTTGCAGCGCCGGCCGGCAATGTTCTATCAGCTCAAGTTCGTTCAGTTCCTCTTCCAGGGTCTCGGCCGTGGGATTGGCGACCGCGTGAGCGATCTCGTCCAGCAACAGGTCGGCGAATTTCTCGCGCGCCCGATGGAGCGTCTGCCTCACTGCGGGGGCCTTCAACTCCTTGCCGAGCGATTGGCTGAGACGCTCCGCCATTTCCTGAGAGGAAGCCTCAGGGTTGTCCGCCCTGAAGCGAAGCACCGTAAAGAAGAGTTGACCCGTGGCATTTTCCGTTTCCTGCAAGCCCACCCAGGCGCGGGCCAGCAGTTCGTCGCGCCAGCTTGTGAGGAACTCCCGTTCCTGCTCCGCCGTCGGATCGACGGCAGGTTCCATCCCATCAGCCGAGAGCGGCAGGGGCTGCTTCTGCACCTTCTTGTGATAATCGGCGACAAGGTGGAACAGGACGCCCTTGACGTAATCGCGGAAACGGCCGCGGCCTGGGTCCGCCCCACGCAGAGCGCCGCGCAGAAACAGCATCGCGAATTCCTGGAAGAGTTCATCGGCCGCCTCGCCATTGCGCGTCGCTGCGAGTAGATAACGGCTCACCGCTCCTCCGTAGCGCTCCAGCAAGCCGCGCTGGGCGTCTGTTGCGATGGTTCCGTTCAGGTGTGCATGCTGCACCTCTGTCCAGAGCGTGTCGATACGGCTCAAACGCAAATCCGAGTCGGAAGGGGCCATGACTTGGACTCCTGGCCGGAGATACTGATGGGCTGAATTATACCCGCCAGACAAAGGAGAACGCACCGACAATCCGGAGACGTCGCGGGCGCAGTTCTGGCCGGGCAGCAACCATCGAGCCATTTTTCCTGTCACAACTTCGAGGTCCGCCAGAACAAGTAAGTGAAGAGGACGAACGACCAGCCGGCTCAAAAGAATCCGGCAGCGACAAGCCCTCAACACTCTCAACTGAGTGAAACCCAAGTAAGGAGAAATCTGATGCGACGCTTCATGACGACGGCAGCTCTGGCAGTGGCAACGCTGGTGGCGGTGAGTGCGGCTCAGGCCGGCAAGCCCGGCGGCGGCGGCAACGGTCAATCCAGCGGCCACTCGACCGGCCACTCGACGGGAAGCTCGAACAATCATCCGCAGATGTCTCAGCAGAAGGGGTCTTCGGGGCAGTCGAACCTCGGGAGCAAGTCGAACCTCGGGGGCAAGTCGAACCTCGGGGGCAAGTCGATCTCCTCGCCCAAGAGCAGCGGCTACCACACGCTGCACGGATCGAAATTCAGCCAGGGCTACTTCTTCTCGGGCAAGAATCACAGCCACTGGAGCTATCAGTGCTACTACCCGCGTTATGGCTGCTCCTGCTACTACTGCCCGGATAGCTGCGGCTGGTACTACTACTGCGAACCCCGCTGCTGCTACCTGCCTGTGAGCTGCATCGAATACGCGGCCCCGGTGGTTGTCCCGCAGATTGTGAACACGCAGACGACGATCGTCTCCAACTCGAACGCGGCGGCGGCCTCGACGGGTGGCCCCGCCCTCGCCGGAGTCAAGGACCTGCCTCCCGTGTTGCCGGTGGGGCCGGACGCCTCCGCCAGCCAGGTGCAGCCATTCAAGAAGCCCTGAACGGAACGGTGAATGAACACAAGGCCCCTCTCGACGAGTCGAGAGGGGCCTTGTGGCGTTTCCCCGCTATCGGATCAACGTTTCTGGGTTTGAGAGATTCTTCGCGAATATCAGCCCGCTCTGTAGTGCTTCCGCCTACTTTCGGGTGATCTAGCGACATGAGTTCCCGGCACGTCCCTCACCGGGAACCGGGCATTCGAGCAGGGTTCCGTCTCGCCCGCACGTCTCCCAGGACTGGGAGTTCCGGGGACACCCGGAACAAGAAGCGAACCACTCAACATTTCGCAGGTGCCGCTCTCTCCCTACACGAACAATCGAATTAGCAACTTGCGATCCCCGTAAACTATGATAGATTAGTCCTCAGATTTCCATCCTCACAATCGACTGGAGATATGATGGCGAAGAAGAACTCAGCGAAGTCCAATGGCACTTCCTCTTCACACGACGACACGTCGGGCGAGAGCATCAGCGGCTACTTCCGCAGGATTTTCGACGAGAACCCCAAGTGGCTAGACACCCGCAGCAACGAACAACTCTTCTCCCGCTGGCTCGCCGACCATCCGGGGGACAACGAGGTCCCGGAACGTGTGCGGCATAACCTGTCCAACATCAAAAGCGTTCTGCGGAAACTGTCGCGGAGGAAAGTCAACAAGCAGAAGAAGGAGGGGCAACCCGCTCTAACCAACTCCGCCCCCGTCGAAGCGCCTCGAAGGGCTGTCAAAGGTCTGGACACGCTCGAAGAACACATTGACGAATGTCTCTCGCTCGCCAAGACTCTCGACCGTGAGGGTCTGACCAACGTGATTGGTTTGCTGCGCCGGGCACGCAATGAGGTGGTCTGGAAGATGGGTGAGACAGCACACAAGTAAGGTCGGGATGGTTTCCTTCTCCCATCCGAGATTGGCGAGCGGGGCCAGTCATGGCCCCGGTAGGGCGTCAAACCGGGGCCATGACTGGCCCCGCTCGCCTGCGCACTTTTCCGCGGAATCCTCGGAGTACGGTCGAACTCGCCCCAGACCTGCATCAGCACTTCCTTGTCCAGCCTCGCCAGTGCAGATCGGTACCGGGGGCGCGCCCCGGCAGACGGATATGTACTGATTTGTCTGACGGCGGAGCTACAAAAACGAGAGAGCTGGTCATGCTGGTTGACCTTGTGCAGACGACCACGCGGGATGGAGTGCGGCTCGACGGCGTCCTGCAAGCGCCGACGGTGCAGGGTTCGCGCGCCATCGCCGTCGATGTCCTGTGCCTCGTCCACGGCACGGGGGGCAGTTTCTACAGTTCGACGCTGTTCGACAGCCTGGCGGAGCGCCTGTTGAGCCTGGGTGTGGCGATCCTGCGGGTGAACACGCGCGGACACGACCTGATGAGCCATGCGGCCACGGTCCAGGGCGGCGTTCGCCAGGGCGGCGCGTACGAAGTCGTGGACGACTGCCGGCACGACCTACGCGCCTGGATCGACTTCTTGCGGCAGCGGGTCGGGCCGCGCGTCGGGCTGGTGGGACACAGTCTCGGGGCGGTCAAGTGCCTCTATGCATCTGCTCAGGAACCAGCGCAGGAACCCGCGTGCGTCGTGGCGCTGTCGCCGCCGTGTCTCTCCTACGAGCGGTTCTGCGGGAGCGAGAGGGGAGCAGAGTTTCTCGAGACGTACACCCAGGCGGAGCGCCACATCAGCGAAGGGAGGCCGGCGGCGCTGCTGGAGGTGACACTGCCCTTGCCGTTCGTCATCACGGCTGCGGGCTATGTAGAGAAGTACGGCCCGGAGGAGCGGTACAATTACCTCCGGTTCGTGGCCAGCGTTCCCTGCCCGACGCTGGTGACGTTCGGCAGCGTGGAGGTCGAGAGCAACATTGCTTTTCGCGGGATGCCGGAGCAGTTGGCCGCGTTGGCCGTCCGCTACTCGCGCCTGCACGTCGAGACCATCGAGGGCGCCGACCACTTCTACACCGGAGCGAGGAACGAGGTATCGGCGCGGGTGGAGACCTGGCTGCGCTCAACCCTGGGGGATTGAACTGACCGAAGCCAGGGCTGGCGGTGTCAGGCCGGACCGCTTGATCAGGCGGACTTTAGCCGAACCCTTCCGCCACGCCGCAAGCGGCCCTTGAGCGTTCGTAACTCGCTCGATAGATCGGCTTCCCTTTCTGGCGGGCCTTCCTCTCGAAGTTGGTCATGTAGTCGAGATCGTGTTCGGGGTGATGTTCGTTCGGGGGCGGCAGGACACGCAGCTCCTCGATGCCGGCCAGCAGTTCGGTGATGACGGCGAAATACTCCTCCACGTCCGTCGCCACATGCAGCCTTCCCCGCGGAGCCAGGATCCGCACACAGTCGCGGGCGAACTCCTCCGTGAACACGCGCCGCTTGTGATGTCTCGTCTTCCACCACGGGTCCGGGAAGTAGACATGTACCGCGCTCAGCGAGGCGGAGGGGACACGCTCGCGCAGAAAAACGCGCGCGTCGCCGTGAGTCAACCGGACGTTGGTGAGATTGCGCTTCGCGATCCTGTTGGCCGTGAAGAAGACGTACTTGCGCTCGATCTCGACGCCGGCGAAGTTCACCTCCGGCTGAGCGAGCGCCGTCGTCACCAGGAACAATCCCTTGCCGAAGCCGACCTCCAGTTCGACGGGACGGTCGTTGCCGAAGAGGGCTTTCCAGTCGAGGAGGGGCGGAGGCGTGAGGGGATCGGCCAAGGCAGGGGGTTGCAAGAGGAAAGGCTGAAGTTGTTCCACCGGCAAGCGAGGAGGTTGACGCACGATCAGCCCTCCTCGGCCAGAGCGGGGTCGCCCTGTCGCACCATCATCGCCATGCCAATGATGTCGCCGTCGAAGACCATCGTTGAGCCGACGAAGCCCTGGACGCTGAAAACGGTCTTGCGGCGATGGATCTTGACAGCCTTGCCGATCAGAACGAGGCGATCGCCTGGCCGAACCGTGCCGCGAAAGCGAATGTTCTCCATGCCGCCGAAACCGAGGAAATCGCCGACGAGTTGGCCCGTGATGGCGATGTAATAGCAACAAAGCTGGGCCGCCGCCTCGCAGATCAGCACCCCCGGCAAGAGCGGATAGTCCGGCATGTGGCCTCGTACCCAGAACTCATCGGCGCCGACGTCCTTGTAGCCGGCGATAAGCTGCTGGACCGGATCGATCAGGACGACGGCATTGATCTGTTCCATCTCGAACCGCTGCGGATTGATCCGGCGAATGGCTTCCTGATCGGCCACGATGGTATCGAGGTCGAGTCCGGTGGGATCGAGAATCAAAGGCGGAGGCATGTTTGCTCCCTACAGGCGAGCGAGGCTTCGTTGCCTCGCTCGTCCGGTCAGCCGATCACGTCGGCGATCTGGTTCAATTCGGTGAGCAGCACGTCGGGCCGGCCGGCGGTTTCCTTGAGTTGCTCGGGAGTGGCTTGCAGCGACGCCCGGTCGCCGGCAAACAGGGCGGTCTTCATCCCCATTCGCCGCGCGGGAGCGAGGTCCTGGGTCACGCGCGTGCCGATGTGCAGAACTTCCCCCGGCATGATCTTCTTCTCCGCCAGGTACTGCATCGCATGGCGGAACAGCCGTTCCGAAGGCTTGCGGGCGCGAACGTCGCACGAAAGGAAACGCAACGACGAGGGAACCAGTGTTTCGAGGTCGGCCTCTTCGTCCTGCGCCTTGAGGCCGCGCGCCAGTTGCACCGGCGTGAAGCACTGGCCGTCGCCGAGCAATCCCGATTGCAGCCCCGCGCCGGCCACGGCCTTGAGCGCCTCAGCGCAGCCAGGATAGCACTCGGAACCTTGCAGGCTGGCGTGGAAGAAGTAGGCGATTTTTCGGCTCAGTTCATTGAGAGCGCCATAGAAGCCCGCGTCGAACTTGTAGTCCTTTTGCAGCAGCTTCTTGACGATGGCCTCCCAGATGCGTTCGGCCTGCACTTCGGGATACTTCTCGCCACCGGTCGTGATGCCGTGCTGCTCAGCCAGTACCTGCTTGTAGATCTGGCCCATGTATTCCGAGGGCTGTCCCGGCTTGCGCGACATCGATCCCCACATCTTGTACTCCTGGACCGTCTTGTCCAGGGCCACGTCCATCAGGAGTTGCTGGGGATGCTCGAACAACAGTTCGCCGCCGAAGACGTTCAGGAGCGTGCCGTAGACGTTCCAGAGGACGACGCGAATGCCCTTGAGCGGGACGAGATGTGGTTTGGCGCGGGGACGTTCAATCGCCGGCGCGGCCGGCCAGGGCAGGTCGCGCGTATCCAGATAGGAAGCGAATTGCTCCAGCGTGAGAGCCATGGCGTGCCGGGATCCAACTCTTGTGTCGTTTCAATCCCTTCACCGTAGCAGGAGCGGCAGTCTCAGGCAAGCGCCGACATGATTCCTCCGCGGCTTTGCAGAAGACCGCTACGCCGCAAGCGGAAGACAGCAGCCGGGCTCGCCCGCGAGCGGCTTCGGCTCCGCGGCGCGCATGGCGGCCGTCAGTACAACAAGCATGCAACCAGCAAACGCGGCATGACAGTCACCTCCGCAAGGACGAGAGAAGGCTCATGATGGATCAGGCTCAAATCAACCTGAGCAAGCGCTGGGCCATGCTGCTCGAGACCCTCAACGTCGACAGCGATGGGACCGGCGAGACGTATCGCGTGTTGATCGAGGCGTACAGCGGCCCTGACCGATATTACCACAACCTCAATCATCTCGTATCGCTTCTGGATACGATCGACCTGCTTGAATGTGAATGCCTTCGTCCGAGTCTGGTCCGTCTGGCCGGATGGTTCCACGACGCGATTTACGACACCCGTGCGGCAGACAATGAGGAACGTAGTGCCGTTCTCGCGGAAACGACCTGTGCCTCGTGGGACCTATCATCCGAAGACACGGCCCTTGTGGGGCGGTTGATTCGGGCCACGCGCACGCATCAGGCCGACGACGGCGACGCGGCGGTCCTGCTCGATGCCGACCTGTTCATCCTCGCCGCTCCCGAAGCGGCGTATGACGCCTACGCGGCAGCAATTCGCCAGGAATACGCCTGGGTGCCGGAGGACGAGTTCCGGCGCGGACGAACGCATGTGCTGCAAGGGTTTCTCGAGCGCGAGCGAATCTTCCGGTTGGAGTGGATGCACGGGTGGTTCGAGGAACTGGCGCAAGGCAATCTGGCACGCGAAATCGAACACCTCCGGGGGTGACGAGAAGAGCGCAAGAAAAGTGATGCGCGCCTGCGCCGTCCTCTTGCCTTGAAGGCGTTACCTTATATACTTCTCGCATCGCATACCCTGGGCGATGCTCTCCTTTGATCCAGACGCCAGGGTGAGATTTGGGGAAAACGAGTCATGGGAAGCAGCGTGGCGGCCGAAGTGGACATGATAGAGGAATTGCGGCTGCGCCGCTGGGCGCGTGAGAATTACGTGCCCCGCGATCAGCGCCACACGTCATGGCATCCGGTGGTCCTCGATGAGATGACCAGGAAAGATCACGAATCCGACGTCGAACCCCACTACACACTCGCCTGATCCGCCCTCCGAGCAGTCACTGGAACCCCAGGAAAGTCCCCCTTTCCTGGGGTTCTCGCATTTCCAGCCCTTGAAGAAGCGAGCGCCCCAGACGAGGCAGAGCGAGGGAACGCCTGACCCGCCGCTCACCACTTGCCCGCCCCTCTTGGTAGGAAAATGATTGCTTGAGACCGTCTGCCGACATAAACTCAGCCATCGAAGCGATGCAGTCGTCTGAAAACGCGTTCGTCCCGGAACGGTCGGCTAGGAGTCCTCCATGCCTCCCCCTGGTCTCTCGGATCAGTCCCTGCGCGAACCTCTCGCTGTCGTCGGCATCGGCTGTCGTCTCCCTGGAGGCATCGATTCGCCAACGGCTTACTGGGATGCTTTGATTCAAGGCATCAACGCCATTCGAGACGTGCCCGAAGACCGCTGGCAGCATTCCCGGTTTCACGACACCAACCCGGACAAGTCCGGCTGCATCCGCAATGCCCGAGGAGGTTTTCTCGAAGGCGTCGATCAGTTCGACGCCGAGTTCTTCGGTTATTTTCCCACCGAAGCCCAGCGCATCGATCCCCAGCAGCGGCTGTTGCTGGAAGTCACCCACGAAGCGATGGAAGATGCGGGCCTCCGGCGCGACCAGTTGGACGACAGCCGCACCTCGGTCTTCGTCGGTTCGTTCATGTACGACTACCTCTGCATTCAGGCGGCCAGCGAGCAGCGGGACGAGATCAATGCCTATGTGGCCATGGGGACAGGCTTTACGTCGCTGGCGAACAGGATCTCCTACGACTTCAATTTGAAAGGTCCCAGCGTTTCTCTTGACACCGCCTGTTCCAGTTCGCTGGTGGCAGTGCATCTCGCCTGCCGCAGCCTCTGGGGCGGGGAGGCCGACCTGGCGATTGCGGCCGGCGTCAATGTGATGCTGCGTCCCGAGTCGTCGATCATGTTGTCCAAGGCCGGCTTTCTGAGTCCGGACCAGTACTGCAAGGCCTTTGACGCGTCCGCCAACGGTTATGTGCGCAGCGAAGGCGTGGGCGTGGTGATTCTGAAGCCGTTGAAGAAAGCGCTGGCCGATGGCGACGCGATCTACGCCTTGGTGCGCGCGACGGCGGTGAATCAGGACGGCTACATGGCCGAAGGCTTCACCGTTCCGAACGTGTTCTCGCAGGTCGCCCTGCTGCGCGCGGTCTATAACGAGGCGGTAGTCGATCCGCTCAGCGTCGATTATGTCGAAGCCCACGGCACCGGCACGGCGGTGGGCGACCCCATCGAATGCTTCGCGTTGAGTTCGGTGCTGGGAAAGGAGCGGACCAGCGGCCATCCGTGCTTGATCGGCTCAGTGAAAACCAACCTGGGCCACCTCGAAGGCGCGGCGGGGATCGCCGGCTTCATCAAAGGCGTGTTGACGGCACAAAAGGGCATCGTGCCTCCAAACCTGCACTTCCACAACGCAAATCCCGGTATCCCTTTCGAGGACCTGAAGTTGGAGGTGCCCACAAGCCCGACCGCGTTTGAACGCGACGGCAAACCGTGGATCGTGGGTGTGAATTCGTTCGGGGCCGGCGGCACCAACGCCCATGTCGTTCTGCAAGAGCATGCCATCTTGAAGCCTGCCGAGGGGCGGCGCGTCCTCTCTACTCCAGGAGAGAACGCCGACGGCATGACCCTGTATATGCTGAGTGCCGCCCATCGCGATTCGCTGCGGACCCTGGCGCTGCGCCATGCCGACTTCTTGAGCGATCCCAAACTGCGCCTGGACGACGTTGCCTTCTCGGCCTTCACGCGGCGCAGCCATTATTCGCATCTCCTGGCCGTGGTCGGCCAATCTCCGAAAGAGGTGGCGGATCGGCTGCGCATGTTTGCCGAGGGTCAGGTTGATCCGGCCACGCTGGCGACGAAGGTCGCTCGCAAGAAGAAGCCGCGAGTGGCGTTCGTGTTTTCCGGCCAGGGCGGCCAGTGGATCGGCATGGGACAGCAATTGATGCAGTGCGAACCGGTCTTTCGCCAGACGATCGATGACATCGACGTGATTTTTAAGAAGCTCGCCGGCTGGTCCATTCGGGACGAACTCGTCAAGGACAAGGCTACGTCCCGGATTGACGACACCGTGGTCGTCCAGCCGGCGATCATGGCCATCCAGATCGCCCTGGTGAGACTTTACGAACACTACGGGATTCAACCCCGTGGAGTGATGGGACACTCAATCGGCGAGGTAGCCGCCGCATTTGCGGCCGGCGCCCTGCTTATTGAGGATGCCGTCCAGGTCATCTACCATCGTTCCCAGGCCCAGAGCCAGGCAGCGGGCAAGGGCGGAATGCTGGCAGTCGGACTCGCACTGGAAGAAGCCCGCAAGATCATCGAAAGCTATCAGGGACAGGTCTGGATCGGGGCGGTCAACGGTCCGGAGATGCTCACGTTGTCCGGCGACGAGGAGCCGCTCCGGCAAATCGCGCAGTTACTGGAATCTCGCGAGGTGTTCAATCGGCCGGTCCGGGTCCAGGTGGCGTATCACAGTCATCACATGGAATCGATCGAAGGCGTCATGGTGGAGGCGTTGGCCAAGTTGCGCGGTACCGTCGCCACCACGCCGCTGTACTCCACCGTCACGGGCGGCCGCGTAGTCGGCACCCATCTGAACGCGGATTACTGGTACAAGAACGCGCGCCAGTCGGTCCTGTTCATGGACGCCCTGAGTGCGATGCTGAGGGACAAGTATGACACGTTCATCGAGATCGGACCCCATCCGGTGCTGGTCGGCGGCGCCGAGGCGCTTTTCCAGAAACGCGAGATCGATGCGGTAATTGGTCCTTCGATGACTCGCCGTGAGCCTGAAATAGTGGTCTTTCTCCAGAGCCTGGCCCGGCTGGCCGCTCGGGGGATTGAGGCAAACACCACTGTGCTTTTCGGTCCCGAGCGTCGCTATGTGCGCCTGCCCCGGTATCCCTGGCAGCACAGCCGGTACTGGTTTGAATCGCCTGCCGCCACGGAGATGCGGCGGGGACGGTTCGAGCATCCGTTCCTGAAGCGGCAAACGCAAATGGTCACGGAGGAAGGCCTCGCCGTCTGGGAAGCGACGCTCGGCGTCCAGAAATTCCCCTACCTTCGCGATCATCAAGTGGATGGCGAGATCGTCTTCCCGGCGACCGGACACCTTGAGCTGGCATGGGCCGTGGCCGGCGAACAGTTTCGGCACGAGGAGTATTTCCTGGAAAACGTGCATTTCGATTCGCCTCTCATCCTTCCGGACAAGAGCCGTCATCCTCTGGACGTGCGTCTGGAAATCGTTTCCGGCGAAGGGGACTACCGCATCTGTAGCCGAGCGGCCGACGCGGCTCGTGATGTGCCGTGGTCGAAACACTCTTCGGGCCGCATCAACACGGCCCACGATCGCTTCGAGAAATCGGCGGTGGCTATCGCCGACCTCCGCCGGCAATTTGGCGATGACGATATCATGCCCGTCGAGGCGTTCTATGAGACGCTTCGCGCGGCGGGCCTGGACTACGGGGAGAGGTTCCGCTGCATTCAACAGCTGTGGCATCGCGGCCACGAAGTGTTCGCCGAACTGGCGTTGCCGGAGGAACTGCTGCATGAGTCACAACGCAACGCCTTTCATCCTGCCCTCCTCGATGCCTGTCTTCATGCGGTGTTTGCCGAGGTCCTCCGCAATGGCGACACCGAGCGAATCTTCCTTCCCTACCGCATTGACCGCGTCCGCTTCTATCGCCGGCCCAGCCGGAACGTCTGGGCGCACATTCGGGTCACGCGGAATGACGAGCAGTATCTCTGCTGCGACACGGTGGTCTTCGATGAAGCCGGCGAGGTGGTCGCCGAGGTCCTCGATCTGACCTGTAAGAGACTGGTTGGAGCGGGTTCGCGACAGGCCGACAACGTCTACGAGGGGTGTTACGAGTATCGCTGGACGCCCGCCGCCTGGGATGCCGGCCAGCATGGCCGCATCTCCGACCTCACGCGGGCCGTGTTGATCGCCGATGGGTCGGGTGTTGCCGCCGAACTGGAGACGCGGTTGGCGGCCGAGGGACTCCAAACGCTGCTTCTTCGCTTCAGTCCGCGCGATTCTTTCGACGAGTTGCTGGCGGACGTGCCTTTGGATCGACGGACGCTGATCGTCTTTGCGGCCGGGTTGATGCGGCGAGGCAAGCCGCGTGACTGGAGCGGGCTTGCCGACTGCCCCAGCGTTCCGTCGCTGTTGCAACTCGCTCAGACATTGCACAAGCGCGAGGGCGTGCCGCGATTGTGCGTGGTCACCAATGGAGCGGCGGGGGTGGCGGGGGACGAACACCTCAATTTGGGTCAAGCGATCCTGCACGGCATGGCGCGGGTCATCAACAACGAATGCCCCAATGTGCCGCTGACGGTAATCGATCTGAGCGAGTCGGTCGCGCCGTCTGAAGTTGAAGCGCTCCTTGGCGAGTTGCTGCACAGCCGGCGCGATCGGGACGAATCGGAGAGTGCCTTACGCGGTGGGGCGCGTTATGTGCGGCAGTTGGTTCCCATTGATCGCGATTCGGCCGAACAGGCGGCGAGTTCGGAAGAAGCGGGGTGCGGCGGCGCTTACCGCGCCGAGTTGAGCGAACCCGGAATGCTCGACCAGATCGTCTTCCGCCGCCTTCCGCCCAGTGAACCGGGAAGCAGGGACGTGGAAATCGCCGTCGAGGCCGCCGCCTTGAATTTCAAGGACGTCATGAACGGCATGGGCTTGTTGCCGGAGAATGCCGTGGCGGGCGGGCTGACGGGGCATCGTCTGGGGCTGGAAGTCGCCGGCCGTGTCCTGCGCAAGGGCCGTTGGGTTCGGCATGTCCAGGTGGGCGACGAAGTCATCGCCCGCGTGAGCGAGGGCTTCTGCGGGCGCGTGATTACGCCTGGGCTTTATGTGGTGCGCAGGCCCCTGCGGCTGACCCCTCAGCAGGCCGCCGCCGTTCCGCTCGTTTACATCACGGCCTGGTACTCGTTGTGTACTCTGGCGCGGATGGAGCGCGGCGAGACGGTGTTGATTCATTCGGCGGCCGGCGGGGTCGGCGGTGCCGCGATTCAGTTGGCGCATCGCGCCGGCGCGACGGTGATCGCCACGGCGGGGACAAAGGAAAAACGCGCGTATCTGCGGCAACGGGGCGTCGAGC
>JBBRIK010000016.1:0-14251 GCA_038221045.1 Gemmatales bacterium | reverse complement strand
GATCCGCAGCGACAGGATGCGGTCGCGATAGATCGGCTGGAGCAACTCGCGCCGCAACGCCGTCATCTCCTGACTATCGAAGACCTCAGCCGTCTCCAGCGTCGGCATGACCTCGAAGGGATGAACGGAGCGGAAGGCCGGCAGATACTGTTCGAGGTTGGCTCGCGTCACCTTGGGCAGAACGAAGCCGTTCAGCCGCTCGATACCCTCCATCTGCAACAAAGCGTTCAGCACAGGCGCGTTGCGGACGCGGACGAAGCGCATCAGGCCGTTCGGCTCCAGATGGCGGAGCAGACGCTGGACGTTGTCCAGGGCGAGGTGGACGTCCTCCGGGCGGACGGCGTCCTCGGTGCAGAAAATGACTGAACGAAGAAAGGGAAACCGGCGGCGCTGGGCGATGAGGTCGAGATCGTCGCGCGTGGCCGGGACGTACAGCGAGGCGCCGAGATGGAGGAATCGGCTCATACCTCAACCTCCCGGATCAGCGCCGCCGCCTGGAAGGGCAAGGACGGATCGACCTCGACGACGATGTTCTTCTCGTCCGCCAGCACGCACAGATGTTCGACGTCGGGATGGTCGGGGTCGCGCAGCAGCAACCGGTCCGGCACACGCCGCAACAGGACGCGGGTCGCCTCGCCGATGCCCGGCTTGATGTGGTTCACGTCGCGCACTCCAAAGCGATCCCGCACATCCTGCAAGAAGCCGGCCGTCCGCTGCCGCAAGTGCCGCCGTTGGTCCGGCGTCACGCCTCCATTCGCCTTCAGGTCCGTCTCGTTCACTCGCACCTCGTTCGCTATCGTCTCTACAAACCAGCGCGACAGGTCCTGTGCCTCGAATTCTTCGTAGTAGACGCAGCCATGAAAGTCGCCCGGCCCAATCACGTCCTTGTTGAGAATCGAACGGCTGACCAGGCCACTGATGGTACACCCCAGCACGCTCGAAGGGATCAAGTAATCGTCGGCCGTCGCGGCATGGCTCGCTGCGCCGCACAGGTCGGCGACGGCGAACAGGCCCGGATCGAGCGTCACTCCTTCTCGTTCGTTGAATCCCACGATGGATTTGAACAATTCGCGGGCGATGACGCCCTTGCCCGTCCAGCCGTCCACGAACGCGATGGAAGTTGCCTCGTGTCGTGTCAGGATATGACGCAGCGCGGCTTCATCGATGCCGCGATCGCGGACAATCGAGATCGAGTAATGCGTCACGGTCCGGGCGAAGAGAGTGCGGAGGATGCGCGCCAGCAGGACGCCGACCGGAGTGCCGGCGCGAGCGAGCGAAACCAGCGCGATGGGACCGGCGCGGGCGCGGGCGAGGAGGGCGGCCAGATCGACGAGGTGATGGGCGAAGCGCGTTTTCTGCCGTGCAAGGGCCTGATGAAAGACGCGCAGGTAGAGCGGCGAGGGGAGCCGTTCGGCGCCGATCATTTCGCTGTAGTGCTTGCGGCCCGACTGAATGAGTCGTTCCTTCTCCTCGATCGGCGTCGGTTCGAGGCGAACGCGCTTCAGGAGGAAGGTCACGTCATCGGGATGGTAACTGCCGCTGAACATCGGTCATCGTGGAAACAAGTGCTGGCCCAGTTGCGAGCGGCTCGGCAGCAGGGCGAAGTCGCACGCGCCGAGGAAAGCCGCATCGCTGAGGCTATCGCCGACGCCGATCGTCAGCGCGTCTTCGCCCAGGTGATGCTGGATAACGTACTCGACGGCCCGGCCCTTGCCGAGGAAGGTGGGGATGATGGCCAGGTTGTTGTCGTTGTCGTGGAGGAAGAAACGCGCGGGATCGAGTCCGACCAGGGCATCGCGGCGGATTCGCGCCAGGGCGTTGAGATCGGCTTCGGGATGTTTCACGACGACATAGAGCGGCATGTCGAGATCGCCGATGATGCGGACGCTCGCGCCCAGATGATTCGCCGCGACGAACGCCAACAAAGTATCGCGCCAGTGTTCCAGTTCGGAGGAGACAGCCTGAGCTTGCGGGCGGATGAGGGCGTCCCAGGTCGGGTCCGGCGAGCCATCGGGCAGGAGGATGACGCCGCCGAAATCGAGAATGGCCAGCGAGGTGAAGGGCAAGCGAACGCGGCGAAAGGCGTCGAGATTGCGCGCGGTCGTGGGGATGATGTTGGTGGCGGCGCGCAGCATCTCGAAGAGATGGACCTGTCGCGCCGTCATGAACGACAGAGGGGTGTCATCGCGGCGGAAGGCGGCGGGAGTGAGGTGCGCTCCCGGCGGACACTTCGGGAGCGTCTGAAAGAGGGTGTCATCGAGATCGAGGAAAACGTGAACGAGCATTCGAGTTCCGCCCGTGGCCGAGGACCGAATCTTCCCTTGTGAAGCTGAAACCGTTAGACGATACACGCCATGCTCTAAAGGCTTCGCGCCCTGGCTCAACCCTGTGTCAGGCCTTCTCGCTTATAGGATAGAAGCCACCGGCACCCAGGAAGTATAATAGCGCCGGGGCCGTGATCGCCGATCCCGCGCAGCCCATTCTGATCACCGTCCCCGGCGAAGAACACCGCCAGACCCACGTTGGGAGACTGTCCATGCCTCTGCTGGACCACTTTCATCCGCCGCTACTGGGCCGCCGCCACTGGGAAGGGTTTCACGGATGGTGGGCCGCCGCGATCGCCGGAAGCCTGAACGAACACCTCCTACCGGCGGAGTACTTTGCGGAGTTCCAGGTGACGCTCGGCACCCGAATCGAGGTGGACGTGGCGACGTTCACGGAAAGTGATGATTCAATCGAGCCTCATCCCAATGGGGCCGCGACTGCCGTCCAAACGCGTGTCTGGGCGCCGCCCACGCCTGTTGCCGTGGTTCCGGCCCAGTTTCCCGACGACTTCGAGGTCCAGGTCTTCAGCAGCATGACCGGCCCTACTCTGGTCGCGGCCATCGAACTCGTCAGCCCAGGGAACAAGGATCGCGACGAAGCGCGCCGCGCCTTTGCCGCGAAATGTGCAGCCTACCTCCAACGCGGTATCGGGCTGATCGTCGTGGACATTGTCACTTCACGCCACGCCAACCTCCACGACGAGTTGGGGGAACTGCTCGGACACAGCAACGGTTTCGCTTTCCCCACGCCGACGCCGCTGTACGCCACGGCATATCGGCCGGCCCGTCGGCAGGAACGCAACGAGATTGACCTATGGCGCGAGCCGCTCGCCGTCGGACAACCGTTGCCGACGCTTCCGCTCGCGGTGCGCGGACTCGGCTATTTGCCGATCGATCTGGAGAGAACTTACCTCGAAGCAGTGCAACGCGGAAGGATCGGCTGAGCCCGCTCACGGAATTGACTGGGGCAGGACAGGCGAACTCTTCCCGCCTGCGTGAACGCCTCGCTCAACAATCCGCTTGCCCACGCCTCCCCTTTCTGGCAGGCTATCTTCAGCGATTAGCGATCGTGCGGAGGAATTGTCGTGCTGCGAATCCTCGGGTCTCCCAAACACCTCTGCGCCGGCCCAACCCGGCGCGACTTGCTCCTCGCTGGCGGTTTCGGTGCCTTCGGTCTCGGACTGAGCGAGTTCTTCGCCCTGGAACAACTGCAAGCCGCACGCTCCCCGGCCAGAGGCGAACGCAGTTTCGGCAGGGCGAAGAACGTCATTCTGCTGTACCTCTTCGGGGGACCGAGCCACCTCGAAACGCTCGACATGAAGCCGGAGGCCGCTCCGGAAGTTCGCGGCGAGTTGAAGCCGATCCGTTCGCGCCTGCCCGGCTGCGACGTCTGCGAATACCTACCGAACATGGCGAAGGTGATGGATCGCGTCTGCGTCGTCCGCTCGCTGAACCATCCGTGGAACTTTCACGGCATGATGTGGGCGACCACCGGCGTCGCCGAGGGCAGCATCCCGCTTGAAGAGACACAGCACCACGTTCTACACCAGCCCTACATTGGCTCCATCTTCGATCACGTCCAGCGCGGCAAGCATGGACCCAAGCCGAAGGGAGAGCTGCCGGACAATGTGCTGCTGCCGTGGCTGCTGAGCACCCGGCGGCCCGCCGCGATGTACGCCCGGCCGCACGGCTCGTATCTCGGCAGCATTTACGATCCGCTCTGCACGGAGTTTCGCGGCCAGGCGACGCGGAGCATGGTCCGCATGTCAACCGGCCCCGCCGCCGAGATCAGAGATCCGTATCTCGGCATCACGCCGGAGAGCCGATTCGAGATCGCGGCCGAGGCGGAACTGCCGGCGGACATGACCCTCGACCGTCTGTCGAAACGTCGCTCGCTCCTGGAGCAGTTCGACCAGGCCCGGCGCTCCCTGGATCAGCCGGCGGCGCGCGCGCTCGACAAGCAGCGCGAGCGGGCGTTCTCGCTGGTGAACTCGACGAAAGTGCGCTCCGCTCTCGATCTGGGCAAGGAACCGGAGCGTCTGCGTCAATCTTATGGGATGACGCTGTTCGGCCAGGGTTGCCTTCAGGCGCGGCGACTGGTGGAGGCGGGCAGCCGGTTCGTCACGGTCGTCTGGGATGAGTTTGGCCAACTGAACGCCGGCTGGGACACGCATGTCGATCACTACAACCGCCTGAAGAAGGACCTCTTGCCCGGCCTCGATCTGGCGTTCTCTGCGCTCATCACCGATCTGGAAGCACGCGGGATGCTGGATGAGACGCTGGTATGCGTGCTGAGCGAGATGGGCCGGACGCCGAAGCTGGAGGGCAACGGCCGCGGCCACTGGGGACGAGCGTACACGAACTTCTTCGCGGGCGGCGGCATGGCGCGCGGCAAGGTCGTCGGCAAGACGGACTCGATCGGCGGCATGCCGGTGGAGCGTCCGCTGTCGGCGAAGGACGTGCTGGCAACGCTGTATCATCTGCTTGGCATCGATCCGCACATGACGCTGATCGACAAGCTCAACCGGCCGGTGCCACTGGTGCCTTATGGCGAGGTGGTGCGCGAGATGCTGGCATAGGGTCGCCTGAACCTGATTGGCCGATCGGCTATCCGAGTGGTTCCGAACGTCATGAAAATAGACCACATCGACGTTGTCAACCTACTTTTCGAGTATCCCACCGAACGACGCTTCGCCTATGCCGGCGGCACCTGCACCGGACGTGTCACCACGCTCGTTCTCGTCCACACGGACACCGGCCACGTCGGCGTCGGCTCCGCGTATTCGCATCCCGGACTCGTCACGCTCATCATCAAGGGCCAACTCGAATCTCCACTGCGAGGCCAGGACCCACGTGACGTCGAGAGCCTTTGGCAACGCATGTACGGTCTGACGCGCTGGTATGGCCGCAAGGGCGTCGCGATGACCGCCATCGGAGCGCTCGATATCGCTTTCTGGGACCTGGCCGCGCAGGCCCACGGCGTCCCGCTCTGGCGATTGCTCGGCGGCCAGCGTCCTACCTGTCCCGCTTACGCCAGCGCCCTGTTGTGGAAGGACGATGTGCAAGCGCTCGCCGAGGACGCGACGACGCATTTGGCGCGCGGCTTTCGGCGCATGAAAATGCGGATGGGACGAAGTGAAGAGTACGACGTCGCAGCGGTTCGAGCCGTTCGGAAGGCCATTGGCAAGGACAACGATCTGATGACCGATGCCTCGATGCGCTACAATGTCCCGCTCGCCCGGCGCGTTGGCAAGGTGCTCGAAGAGAACGGCGTCTTCTGGTACGAGGAGCCATTCACACCCGAGGACATCGACTCCTATGCGGCGCTGCGCGGGACAGTCAACGTGCGGCTCGCGGCCGGAGAGAACGAGTTCGGGGTGCAGGGCTTTCGCGAATTGATCCGGGCGAAGGCGGTGGACGTCGTGCAGCCGGATGCCTGTCGCTGCGGCGGTGTCAGCGAAGTCGTCAAGGTCGCGAAGCTGGCGGCCGACGCGGGACTGTCGTTCGCGCCGCACACCTGGAGCGATGCTGTCGCGGTGATGGCCAACGCTCATGTCGTTGCGTCCCAACCGAATGGACTGACCGTCGAGGTCGATCAGACCGGCAACCCCTTCATCGACGAATTACTCGTCGAGCCGTTGCACATCCGCGATGGCTTGCTGACGCTGAGCGACAAACCGGGTCTCGGCGTCGAACTGAATCGAATGGTCCTCGAACGCTACCGCATGGCCGATCCGATGAACATGCCGGACGGGTTTTATTCGGACATGGCCTTCGGGAAGGATGCCTTCGCGCCGTCGCCGAAGTATGTGGAGAAGCCGTGAGCAACGCGCATCGTGTGGCTATCGGCTCGATCTTCACCGAGTGCAACCACCTCGGCGGCGCTCCGACCGACCTTGCTGCTTTTCAGCGGAACGAACTGCGTCGCGGCGACGAGATCCTGCAAGGCTGCACCGGAACCGTCTCCGGCATGCTCAGCATTCTTCGACAAGACGGGACGCCCATTGCCCCGCTGCTCGTCGCCAGCACCTGTCCTGGTGGACCGCTCACGCCGGACTGTTATCGCACCCTGAAGACCGAACTGTTGGAGCGTCTGCGCGCATCGCTCCCAATTCAAGGTGTGCTGCTGGCGCTCCATGGCTCCGCGACCGTGGAGGACGTCGGCGATCTCGAAGGCGATCTGATCGGCGCGGTACGCGAGTTGATCGGGCCACGAGTGCCGATCGTTGCCACACTCGATCTTCATGGCCACGTCACCGAGGCGATGGTCCAACACGCCGACGCCCTGATCGCCTGGGAGACGTATCCGCACAAGGACGCCTTCAGCACCGGCGAACGCGGCGCCCGCCTGCTGCTCGACATGCTGGCAGGCCGTTGCCGTCCGGCGATGGCAATGGCAAAGGTGCCGGTCCTCGTCGGCGGCGTATTGGGACACACCGAAGGCGAGGGTCCGTTCGCCGACGTGATGCGCTTCGCCAAGGCGCACGAGGGCAAGGACGGCGTCCTGTCCACGAGCGTCTTCCTGGTGCATCCGTATCTCGATCTGCCGGACATGGGCGGCGGTGGACTGGTCATCACCGATGGCGACATGGACCGGGCGGTGTCACTGGCGACCGAGATCGCACGCCGCTACTGGGAGCGGCGCTTCGACCTCGATCCGCCAGTGTTCGCGCCGGCGGAGGCGATTCGCCATGGGCTGGAGATCTACGGAGGGCCGATCCTTCTTGCCGAAACAGCCGACTGCTGCGGAGGCGGCGCGGCCGGCGACAGCGTGGCGACCCTGAAGGAGTTGCTCGCCGTCGCTTTGCCGGGACCAGCGCTCGTCCCGGTCGTCGATCCCGAAGCGGCGGCCCTGTGCCATCGCGCCGGCGAAGGTGTTCCCTTGACGCTGCAACTTGGACACACACTCGATCCACGCTGGGGCGAACCGGTGACGATCCGCGGGCGCGTGGCTCGGCTGGGCGATGGTTGTTTCCGCTATGGGGGCGGCATATGGGAGGGACAGGAAGGCCACATGGGGCCGTGCGCCGTGCTGGAAAGCGGAGCCGTTCAGGTGCTGATCGCGACCCATGCGACCTACGACTGGGCGGACGAGCAGTTCCGCTGCATGGGACTCGACGCCCGTACGGCGAAGTTCATCGTCGTCAAGAACCCGATGAATCATCGTCTCGGCTACGCGGGACTGTACCGCGAGCGCTTCATCCTCGACACGCCGGGGCCGACTCCCGCTGTGCTGCATCACGTCGAGTATCGGCGGATGCAACGCCCTTATTATCCAGCCGATCGCGACATCCCCGGCCTGACGCCGCGTGTGCTGAAGCCTCAAGGCTGAATCCCCGTCTTCTTCAACACCTCATCCAGCGCCGCCCAGACGCGATGCGGCTCCTCCTGCAACAGATCGCGCAGGATCTTCGCCGCTTGCGGATGAGCCGGCGCCAGGTCCGCCAACTGCTGGAAGTATTTCAACCGCGTGGCAGGATGCGTTCGAGGCACCCCGACTGTCTGCACCGCGATCAGGAAGACCTGGGCCGCTTCCTTGTTCTTCGGATCGATCCGCAGCAGACAGTGAGCGATCCTCAGACGCACCTGGATGTAAGGGTCCTCCAGCGCCAGCCGGAGTTCTTTCACCGCGCCGGCGGCGTCGGGACCGAGCAGGCTCAGATCGAATGCCGCCTCGGCCCGGTAGTAATCGTTCGGATCTTTCAGGCCCGTCAGCAGGATCGGCAACGCGGTCTTACCGTGGCCCTCGATGCGCCAGATCGCCTGGGCGGCCATCGAGCGGACCGGGAAGTAATCGTCCTTCAGTCCCTTGAGCACGGCTGGCTGAGCGGCTTTCGCATCCGGCCCGATGTCGGCCAGCGAGGACAGCGCGTGAATGCGCGCCTCGACGTCCTCCACCTGCTCGGCCTGCTGTTGCAGCAGAGGGACGGCGGCCTTCGCGGATGGCCCGATCATGCCCAGCGCCACAATCGCGGCGTCGGCCAGCGGCGATGGCCCGCCTTTGACCAGGGCCAGCAGTGGTTCGACGGCCTGGCTGGCACGATCCTCCAGACTGCCCAGTCCCCTGGCGGCAGCCATCCGCACTTCCTCACGCGGATCCTTCAGCAGCTCCAGAATCGGAGCCAACGCCTCCTTGGCTTGCGGGCCGATCTCACTTAGAGCGTAGGCGGCGCTGACGCGGACCAGAGGATGTTCGTCACGCAACGTCTCAACCAGGACGCCAGCGGAGCCGATCGACACCCGGCCGAGCGCCTGGGCCACCTCGCTCCGCACCTCCTCGTTCTCGTCCTTGAGGGCCTTGCGCAGAGCGGGTTCCGCCTCCTTCGCCGCTGGCCCCATGGAGCCGAGCAGCTTCGCTCCAAGCTGCCGGGCCTCTTCGTTCTCATGCGTCAGAGCCGCCTGCAACACCGGCAGGACGTCCTTGGTCTGTCGTTCGATCTTCCACAGCGAAAAGGCTGCCTGACTGCGAACGGCGTGGTTGCGGTGCTTCAGAAGCGGCTTGATGACGGCCACCGCCTCCTTGGCGTCGGGACCGATGCCGGCCAGGCCGCGCAGGGCCGCCTGACGCACCCGCAGTTCCTTGTCCTCCTTCATGGCCTTGATGAGCAGCGGCACGGCGTCCCTGGCATTGGGGCCGATGTGAGAACACAGCTCGGCCGCCGCTCCGCGCGTCAGCGTGTCCTTGGCTTCGAGGAATCGGCCCATCTGTTTGACGAAGGGAGCGGCCTCGGCGCCCGCCTCCATCAGAGACGCAATCAGGGCTTGCTGGACGGTCTCCTCTTTCTCTTTCTCCAGAGCGGCCAGCACGGCCGTCACGGGAGGCCGGCCATACTTGGACATTTGCCCGATCGACAGGGCCGCGATGCCGCGCACCCTCTCGTCCTTGTCCTTCAGCAGTTCGAGCAGCGGCGGAATGGTCGTCGCCGGCTCCTTGCTGATGCGAGCCAGCGCCTTGGCCGACTGGAAGCGAATCGAGCCTTCGTCGTCCTTGAGCAACTCGATGATCGCCGGGACCGCCTTGCGAGCGCGTGGCCCCAACACGCCCAGCGCCACCAACGATTGTCCGCGAACCTCTTCGTCGTCGTGTTTCAGTCCCTCGATGAAGATGGGCAGCGTCAGGTTCACCTGGCGGTCGATGTTGAACAGGGCGATGGCCGCGTTCAACTTGACCGACATGTCACGGTCCTTCAACGCCGTCTTGAGAGTCGGGACGGCGACGATGGCGTCCGCGTGCAACTGGCTCAGGGCCTGGGCCGCCAGGGCGCGCACCATTCGGTCCTTGTCCACCAGGGCGTCGATGAGCGGAATGACGGCGGGCTTACCGATCCGCTGGCTCTGCTGAGCCAGGAACTGAGCGGCCTTGCGGCGGGTGTCGCGGTCGGGGTCCTTCAGAGCGTTGAACAGCCCTTCGAGCTTCTCCGGGTCGATCTCCTGAGCGCGAACCTCGCCCGTGAAGTTCCAGGGCAGCAGAGCAATCAACCATCCCGCGATGAAGACGTGTGGACGACCCATGACCACCTCCACGAGTTATTTCCCTGTCGCAATCGACACCGCCGCCTCCGACACCACCCGCAGATTCCCCGGCTGAATCGACGTCGCCCGGATGGTCAAACTCTGTTCGCCGTTCAGCCGGGGATCGTTCACCGTGGCGATACGCACCGTCACCTCGGAGCGGCCCGCCGGGACGACAATCGGCTCCATGCGCAACAGTCCCTGGAGGGCATCCGGCACCACCAGCTCCAGCTTGACCGGCTCCGTCAGTTTCTGCGCCCGCGCGATCCGCACCGGCACCTCGATCTCCCGGCCCGGCTGAATCGTCAGTTCGTTCGCCGGGGCGGACAGCTTCAGCAGCGCCCCCTCGATCGACATCGTGATCTGTCCCTGAATGTCCGTGACGAGATGGCGCACGTTGCCGCGCGGATCGGGGACCTTCACCACGGCCACAAGGATCATGCGCGAGGTGCGCGTCGTCTCCAGCCACTCCGGCATGAAGCACGGATAGAAAGCCTTCGTCGCGCCGGGCGGCACGGGGAAGTCCGGGCCGCTGATGCCCTGCACCTGGTAGCTCTGCAGGGCCGCCATCTGCAAACTGATCTCGCCGGTGAAGCCTTCGAGCCGTTCGACGATCAACTCGGCCGGATAGGTCGCCCCGCGATTCACCTTCACCGTGCCGTCGGCCACCACCGTCGTCACCCGGCAGCGAGGCTTCAGCGTCGAGGCGACCAGCACGCTATCGAGCCGATTGTCGTCGAGGCTAAGCGGGGCCAGGTTGCCGAGGACCGCCGCCCGCGCCACCTGGCTCTTGCCGATGTGCTTGGCGCTGCCGATGACCTGCACCCGGCTCGCCAGCGCCGCCGCGTTGGCCTCACACTGGAGCGGAATCAGGAACTCCGGCAGACCGGCCGGAATGGCCACGCCGGGAGCGACACTCACTCCCGCGGGCAACCCCGTGATCCTCAGTGCAATCGCTTCGCGGTACGCGCCGTGCCACTGCACTGACACCTTGAGGTCGGCCTTGCCGCCGATCGGCACACCGATATTCGGGGCCACGGTCAGCGTGAAATCCCGCTCCGTTCGCTCCGCGGTCAGACGATAGACGGCGGCCCGGCTGCCGCTCTTGCCGGCAATGTCAGAGACGACAACGGTATACTCCCCATCGGCGGGAACGACGAATTCCAGGCCGGCGTCGGTCGTGCCGGGCAGGTCGTCATTGCGAGCCGCTTCCTTGCCGTCCGGCCCCAGCACGGTCAGCGCCACGTCGAGCGGCGAGCCGAAGCGGCGGGCTTCCAGGGCAAGCGACCACAGTTCGCCTTTCTTGCCCTTGCAGCGATAAGTATCCTCGGCCCCTGCTCGCTCCAGGCAGCCACTGACAGCCATCGGCAAGCTCAGCGTTCGCGCCTCCGTCCCCGCCTTCGCCACCGTCTCTTCCCGAGCGCTGACGAACAGCCGAAACGCCGGCGCGATGCCGTGAGGCGTCTCCAGCCGATAGAGGAACGAATCCCCGGCGGCGGGGAACGCCACCTGCCGCGCCACCGACTCCAGCTTCGCCTGTCCCGTGGCGACGCCCTGCCCGACGAACTCGACCGTTCGCGTCTCGCCGCGCCGTCCCACCGGCGGCAGGGCCGTCATGACGCGCGGTCCCGCGGTCAGTTCCAGACGATAGCCGTAGGAGCGATCGCCGCGAAAATCGACGTCGCGCAGGCTGAGGGTATATTCCTCTCCCTCCTTCGCCGCGAAGGTGAGGGCAATATCCATCCCCTCGGTATCGGCCGCCTCAGCCACGAGGCGATTCGCGGCGTCGCGCACTTCGAGCATGCCGTGCAGGTTGGCCCCCAGGCGGCGGGCGAACAGTTCGCAGGTGATCGGTCCCGTCTTCGCGGCCCGGAAGCGGTAGCGGTCCACCTCCTCGATCTTGAACAGCCGGCCATGAACGGCGACGGGCAGGCTCGCGAGCAGTTGCGGACTCTTCGCCTTGTCGTCCTCGAGGACTTCCGGCGTCGAGCCGATCCAGAAGATGCCCGCGCTGAGGCCGCTGCCATTGGCGTTGGCGACCTGCCAGCGGATCGGCCCTTGTGGCAGGTCAGCGGGAAGGGTGAGCCGGGCGGGAATCTCGCGTGGCATCGGCAGGGCGGTGATATACGCCTTGGACCCGAACCAGTAGGGCGGCGGCGCGACGAGAACGGGACCAGGTGGGCCGAGCAGTTCGAGTTTGACGCGTGGATCGGAGAAGAAGAATTGCAGGTCGGGCGTCCAGTCGAAGCCGGCGAGCTGGACGTTGAGCGTGGTCCCGGCCTTGCCGCCCGGCGGATAGATGTAGCCGGCCTCGGGCGCTTTCGGCACGACAACGGGGGCCTGGGCCAGAATCGCCAGCGACAGCAGGGGGGCCAGATGCATGAGGTCGCTCCTGAGTCTTTAGAAAACGGAGCCAGTTTTCGTCGCCTGGCTGCCTCGATTAATATACACACCCGCCGGAGAGAGACTCGCGATCGCATTCGCCGGTCACGGCGACGAAAAGACGGTCCAGTGCGCCGCATCGAGCGAATCCCACGCATTCACGCGTGTTTTTGCTGTTTTCTCGCTGCGCGGTTGTGGTTTCGTTGCCGGCTCCTTGTCGCTTCGTTGCGGCTTCGATGTCGTTTCGATGCGCGTTGCTTGCGGCTCCGATACGTCCTCATGTTCCGCCATCGTCCTGACCGCCTCTACCGTTCCCATCTCCACGACCGGCGTCACCTCCGCCCCGCTCGGCAGTGGAGCCATTTCCTCCACGACCATCGCCGGCCTCTCCTCGACCCTCGGTTCCTCGACTGCCGGCACACTGTCCGCCGTGACGGCTTCCTCCTCCAGCGGCGGATCGCGCGACAGCAAGCCGCTGTCATCGAGGGCCAGCGCCGCGGCCAGCCGAGCCTCGGGAAACGGCGTCAGCGCGGTCAGCAGACAGCCCACCAGCAGTTGCAGCCGTTCCGCCGACAGCCCATTCGTCCGTTTCGGCGGCGTGAGGGGCTTGATGGGACTGGTCCATCCGGGCATGCGCGCGGTCTCCTTGCCCGGTCCCGACTTGAGCCAGACGAGGGGATCGTCCTGCATGGCCCGATGCTCGGCGAAGAGCCGGGCCTGGGCCTGCGCCTGTCGCACGGCCAGACCGAAGTCACGGTACAGCGGCACGGGTCGTTTCGCTTGCGAGCAGCGCACCCAGTAGTGGAACACCCTGGCGGGAATGCCGACGGCCTCGGCGGCGATCTCGGGGAAGCCGCCGGCGCGGATGAAGTTGCAGATACTCGCTTGAATCTCCGGCGTCAGGATGTGCTGCTTGTCGTTCATGAGAACCTCGGGAAAAGGAGAAGAACTGTTCCGAAGCCGTTCTCTTTCAAATATACTATTGTACACTATATCGAGAGAAAAGGGATGTCCCTTCCGGGAGGCTGTGCGTTTTTGCACCTCCTTCATTCGTTTGAGCCGGGACTTGCGAAGTTCTGGTGCGGGCGAGTATAAGAGATTCCGCAGTGGCTCTGGAACTCTCGAATCGCTACGCGATCTACCTGTGAGCGACAATCTGACGCGAAGTTGACCCAATGAGCAAATCGTGGCCGAAGATCCTTCGCGATCCTGTCCATAACATGATCGTGTTCCACAATAAACCGTGGGACCGCTTGCTTCTGGCCTTGCTCGACACTCGTGAGGTCCAGCGCCTTCGGCGCATCAAACAACTCGGTTTCTCCGAACTTGTCTTCCCCGGAGCCAACCACAGCCGTTTTGCCCATTCCCTGGGCGTGCTGCACACGACGAAGAAGTTCCTCGACCAGTTCGACCTGGTGACGGGAAAGCCCCTGGAAGACTACCAGCGCAGTCTTGTTCTGGCGGCCGCGTTGCTCCACGACATCGGACACGGCCCCTTCTCGCACGCCTTTGAAAAGATCACCGGCATCAAGCACGAGCGGTTCACGCGCGAGATCATCGCCGATCCCGCAACGCAGGTCCACCAGCGGCTGCTGGAAATGGACAACCGACTTCCGGACGATCTCAGCCGCTTCTTTGCCGACGAAGCAAATGCAGGGGAGCCGCCAACGAACCTTCCCCCGTACCTTACCCACGTCATCTCCAGTCAACTCGACGCCGACCGTTGTGACTATCTGCTCCGGGACAGCTACGCAACTGGCACCGACTATGGGCGCTATGACCTGGAGTGGCTGCTCAGCCACCTGCAACCGCAAGCCGATGGCCGGCGGTTCTACCTCAGCCACAAGGCGCTGTCGGCCACGGAAGCCTACGTTTTCGCTCGCTTCCACATGTACCGCACGGTCTACTATCACAAAACGACGCGATCGGCTGAAGTCATGCTCAAGCTTCTCTTTCAAAGGCTTCAAGAACTGCTGGGAAAGAAAGCGAGCGAATCGAAGGCTCGAAAACTCGTTCCCGATGCGCCTCGAAGT
>JBBRIK010000015.1:0-14434 GCA_038221045.1 Gemmatales bacterium | reverse complement strand
GCAACGATTCGCTGTTAGCGTGGCAGACGATGCAGCTGGAGGCCTCCGGACCCTTCGTGGAGGTGTGGCAGGCGGCGCAGTTGTGTTCCAGAAACGAGTGGGCTCGGGAGAGCGCACCGGGGCTGGCCATGCGTTGCCAGGCCGTTTCGCTCCACACGCTGGAGCGCTCACCGCCGGGATGACTTCCCAGGACGTACACGGCGCCGAACGCCACGGCAACGAGCGCCACCGCCGAGAGTACATAGGGCCACAGTTTCATGAGTACCACCTCAGTCCGAAGTGAATCCCCGCCCAGATATGAAGAGCGAGAAGCAGCAAGAATGCGAATGCCGTGGCGATATGCACCGTCAACGCGCGCGAGAACCAACGCTTCAGCAGTTCGTGCGTGCGGACGGAATACTCAAGATCGGCCACCCCCTCGGCCAGCGTCATGACTCGGCTCGCGGGTTGATCGGAGGCCAACCACAGTCCGAGCGAAGCCAGGCCGGCCGCGAGCAACGGGCGCTTTGGCAGGTTCTTCTTTTCCTGAGGAGATGACTCCAATACACCCCAGGCGCTGTCGAGATCGCCTCGCGCGGTTTGCAGCAACGCGAGTTTGTCCTTCATGTCGGTAGTAATGTAGGTCAACAAATACTTCACCGTGAATCCGCTCACGACTACAAGCAGCATCATGGCCGTGAGGGCAATGCCAAGCGGGCTGTTGTATTTGTGTCCGGTGTGAATAAGCCCCAGCAACGCTCCCACAATCCCCGTGTAAACGTGGATCGAGATCAGAGTGTTCTGCGCGGCGTACTTGCTCACGCCTCGTTGGATGAAGGAGATGCGTTTGACGGCGACGTAGGCCACGGACACGAGCATCAACGCGGCCCCCGCGATGCCAAACGTGGCCCCAAGGCCGCTCCCCGCAAAACGGGGGGAAGTGTGAACGAGGAAGCCGAGCCAGCCAAAGATCAGCACGACAAAGATACTGGTGACGAGGAAGCGGTCGCGGTCCTTCATCGCTATGCCTCCACAGTGACTGGTGTTTTGGGTTTGGCCTGGCAAGCCAGGATGATACCGTTGGCCTTGTCGTCGTCGTCGAGCGCGTCCTCGACGGCCATATCGACTTCGCCGGAAGTCATTTTGACCTTGCAGACTCCGCAGGTGCCGACCCGGCACGAGTTCTCGATGCCGATCGCAAGCTCTTCGGAGAGTTCGAGAATGGTTTGGCCAGGGCCGGTGGCCAGCGCTGCCTGCTCACCGGTCTGGTCGATTCCGATTTTTACGGATTTGTTGCTCTTTGAAAACGTGACCAGCGGGCCCGTCGCTGCGGTCTTCGGTTTGGCCGGGTCATTTGGACCGGCAAGCGGAGGCTTGACGGCCCCGAATGCTTCGGTTTTCACGTGCTCGATGGCAACGCCGAGTTCACTGAGTTGTGACTTGGTTGCTTCCATCATCGGCATCGGCCCGCACAGGTGAATCCTTCGCGAAGCAATGTTGGGGACCGACTGCGCGAGCAGTTCTTTCGTGATGCGGCCGCGGGGTCCCTTCCAGTCTGGCCCTGGCTTCGTCATGCTAACCACGACATGCAGCTTCGGGTTGCGACTCGCGAGTGCTGCGAGTGGTTTTTCAAAAAGGTAGTCGGCCGGGGTGCGGCAGGTGAAGATGAAGAAGATGTCTCCGGGCCACGACTGCTCCGATAGATAGCGAGCCACACTCATCATCGGCGTGATGCCGATACCGGCGGAGATCAGGACGATGCTATCCGCTTCGGTTCCGGTGAAGGTAAGTTTGCCAACCGGGCCGCTCGCTTCGATCTCCTCTCTTACCTTCAATAGATCGACGATGTGCCGCGAAACGGCGCCGCGCTCCTCGCGTTTCACGCTGAGGTCGAGGTAATTGCGTTCGTGCGGGGAAGACGAAATTGAATACGAGCGATTCATTCTCGCACCGCCGATGCTAAACGCGACGTTAATGAACTGACCGGGAAGAAATAGGAACGGGAGCGGACCGCCGCCGGGCGAGCCGAGGCGAAAGGTTTTAATGTTCGGCGTCTCTCGGGTAATGCTCTCAATGGCGAGCTGGCCGCGCCACTTCGCAGTCAGCGGCGGCGCAGGATTCGCTTTTGGACCGGCAGCACCATTCGTTTCGGGTGATGGAGGTAGTGCGCCCGCCGAGGTTCGCGGGGACGATGCTTCCGCTCCTGGTGCGGTCGGCGCCGCGCCATTGGAGGGTGGCTCCCTGCCTTCCGCCGGAGGCTCCTTGCCTCCCGCTGGCGGCGTCGGTCCGCCTTTTTCATCTTTCGGCGGCGATGAACCCGGCGGCGGGGATTTCGGGTCTGCATCGAGTCGTCCGAAGAGTGCAGCCGCGCGGCGCATTTTGAAGTAGTACAGCGCAAGCATCGCCAACGCGAATGCGATTAACAGCGTCATCGTGAAGTAGTGAAGGATGGAAAGCCCGGACGAACCACTGCGAGTTTCCACACCCTGTGGCGGTTGGAGATTTATTTCATCCTTGAACCATTGCAGGGCAACCTGTCGCGGCGGCTTGCCCTCGGCCAGAGCGCGCTTGGCGGCCAGGCCGCTCTCGAACCGCGTGAGGCCCTCGCGTACTTGAGCCGTGGCTTCCTGCATGGCCGCGTAATCCCCGTCCTCTGTCGCCACGGCCAGGCGGTCCAGTGCCGCAGACAGGAGAGCTGCTCCGGAGTGCATGCGCTCCTTGGCCAGACTCCCGACTTGATCCCGCTGTTCGGGTGTGAGTTCCGGCAGGCTCATCAATGACGGGTAGAGGTCTCGCGGCGGGGGAACGCCCATCTTCTTCATCATCCCGTCCATCATGCCTTCCATGCCGCCGCCCTTATCGCCGCCACCCATCATCCCCCCACCCTTATCGCCGCTGCCCATTCCCGGAGACCCGCCTTTGTCCTTGTCCTTTTCCTGTCCCGGGTGGTGCTTGGCGTGTTCGTCCGGCGTAACCTGACCGGCGGACGGCAACGGCGACACTATCACGGTTAGGAGAGCGGCCAACGCCAGGCACATAGGACGAATCACAGTTGTTCGGGACATCCTCCGCCCTCCGGTAAGAACGATCCGCCTTACAGCGCATTCGGACCTGTACTGCTTGTGGCTTCTGGCTGGGATGGGGACGGGCATGTCGCACATGCTCGCGTCGCCTGACGCTGGCGTGTTTCGGCCACACGCCAGCGTGCCTCACAGGACGACGCACGCCGACATTAGTTGCCGGGAGGCGTTTCTGGCTTCGCCTTCAGTTCCTTGACCTTGGCCAGGGTCTTCGCGGCGTCCTTCTCGGCCCGCGTGACGCACGCCTCGCAGCACAGCAGCACCGACTGTTTGTTCAGCATAACCTTGACTGGCACGCCGTGGGCACCGAGGCGCACACCTTCCTGCACGGCACAGTACTTCTGGCTCTTGGCCAACTCACGGTCTTCCGGACTCAGCTTGGCAAGGTTTTCCTCGACTGCGGCTGTCTTCGGATCGATCTTGGAGCCGGCCTTGACCAGGTAGAAGCAGTGGATTCCCCCAGCTTTCACGGGGACTTCTTGCGTTTGGCTGACCTGTTTTCCATCCTCGATCCAGTCCACGCGCACGGTGTAGGTGTACTTCTTCCCCTCCTTCAAAGGAGAAGAGATGAAGGTGCGCATGTCACCTGTGGAAGTGGTCGGCTCGCCCTCGATCCAGATCAAGGCGTTGGCAGCGACGTGGGCCATCAGCCGCGCGGCATTCGGATCTTCCGCGCTCTTCTCGGGCAGGGTGGTGACGTAGAGCTGGTACTGTGACGGTGGCGCCGGGACGACCGCGGGGCTGAGCGGCTGGGTCGCGTAGCGCGGCTCGTTGTAGCCTTTATATCCGGAGTTGCCGGAGTTCCAGGGGAAGACGAGAGAATTTTGCTGTCCGTCAGCTTGGCCCACAAGCAGCAGCGCCGCCAGGGCCAGCCCGGCGGTCGCCTTCGTGATGGTGAAGCACTTTCGGAACATGATTGACCTCTTTCAGGTTTGTTCTCGGTTTCGCTCGGATTTCATTCCGAGAGCAGAGACCGAGATGTGGAGCCGCCCTCGTGTGGGGCGACGGTTTTGTCGTTCTCACTCAAAACCATTAGGTTCCGGATTCCGCGGAGCCTCCGTCGTGCGGCACCCGCGAAACCGGACCGTCGTTAGGGCTTGTGGCCAGCGTGCGGGTCGGGCTTGTCGGATTTGTCCGCAGCGTTCCCGAGGAGCGCCTGGCGCTGCTCGTCAGTCAGCACCTGGGCGGCCTCCCCAACTGAGCGGATGAAGGGTAGCCGCTGGTCGCCGCGAAGCTTCTCGATGTCGCGCACCTTGGCATCGATTTTCGTGGCATCGGGCTTATCAGAAGCGGTCAGCGTCCAGAGTTCCTGCTCTGCCTCGTCGATTTTGCGCTGGCTGCTGGACTTCTCAAGCAAAGCCTTCTCTTTGAGACCGTTCAGTGTCGCAAGCTGCTTCGTTGTCAGCTTGATGTGGTCGGGGTGGTCGAGGAAGAAGCCGGATGCCCCGATGTGATAGATGTGCGACGCGCCGGGGAAGCCGGGGAGAGCGGTCGCCATCTGCATCTTGCCCATGCCCGGCCCTTTCTGGCCCATCCCACCCATACCCATCATTCCCACCATCTCCTGCTTGTCCATGTCCATCATGGCCATGCCTTTATCCTTCATGTCCGTACCCTTCATGCCTTTCATTTCCTTATCCTTCATGTCCATGCCCTCCATGCCTTTCATGTCCTTATCTTTTTCACCCATCATGCCCGTGCCCATCTTCTGCTTGTCGCCCATGCTCGACATACTCTTGCCCTTCATCTTGCCCATCATCTGCATCATCTGGCCCATGTTTTGCATCATCTGGCTCATCATTTCGTCAGGCTCCATGGCGTCCGTACCCATGCCCCCTTTACCCATGCCGCCCTTTTCCATGCTGGCCATCTTGTCGTCTACCATGGCCATGCCCGGCTTCGCCTTGTCGCCTGTGCTCATCGGCATCCCGCCCTTGTCGCCTGCGCCCATCGGCATCCCGCCCTTGTCGGCCGCGGCGACCGGCTGGGTCTTCTTGAGGGCGTCTTCGAGCTTTATAACCTTGGCCTGGAGGTCGCGTACTTGGGCGGCCAGTTCCTTTCCCTGGTCCTTGGGGTCCGTCTTCTCCTGGGCGCTGCCCATGTGCGGCCACGCCATGACGAGGCTCAACATGGCCCCGCCGCCTAACAGCGCGATCAAGCCCAACGAACGCATCGAGAACGATTTCATGACATCCTCCCTTTGGAGAAAACGGATCGGGAACTCTAAGGTGCCTTCGCCGGCCGCTCCCGAGAAAGTGCGGTCGGCAAGGGGGGCGTCCGCCCGGCATGGTGCCGAGCGGACGCGCGGGCGGTGCTTCTCAGTGGGCGAGGTGCTTGATCATCTCGCGGCAGGCCTTCGCGCAGTCGCGACACGACTTCGCGCACGCCGCCATGTGCTTGTCGTCGGGGAACTTCTCGCAGGCCGCCGCACACTCGTCGTTGCACTTCGCGCAGCACTCACAGGCGGCTGCCGCGAACGGACTGTTGCGGGCGCTCAGCGTCGCGGCCAGCTTGCAGCACTCGGCGCAGTCCACGCAGGTGTGCATCGTCTTGGCGTGCTCCTTCTTGCCCTCGGCCAGCAGAGCCGCGCAGTGGTGGAAGCACATGTCGCAATGCTGCTGGCAGTCGGCGCAGACCTTGGCACACGCGGCGAAGTGCTCGCCGTGCGGGTGGTCCTTGGCCTCAGTCTTGTCCTCGGCCCGGACCCGCGTGGCGGTCACGGCCACGGCGGCGGCGCTGCCAAGCAGCGCGCCCAACGCGTTTCGACGGTTCATGAGAGACCTTCCTTCAAAAGAGAATCACGGATGTGATCGGCCCGCGCAACCGCAGGCCGCTATCACGCACAGTTGAGCGCTTCAGGACGGAGTCCTGAGGCACTCCGATCCCTGGATTGGGACCGTTGCATCGTTTCAAAGACAGGGTGCCGTCACCGGACAACGGGGACGCTTATCAGAAGCGTCCTGAGCGATACCGGGCAGGCGCAAGAGAACGCTGGGAAGGTACGCGCGGTGTTTCTGTGCGTCTTCCGGCGAAGAATGGGCTAATCAACAACGGAGAGTCTGCAAGGCGGACAGGCGGTGCCTTGCGTCACGGAAGGGGTGGGCCGATTGCTCTGACGCAGAGTCGCCAGAGTAAGAGAGGGACAAACCGAAATGGAAGGGTAGTAGACTGGCGTACCCAAAAACATCCACCGACGCCAACGACCGTAAATGGGCATCCGTGAATTTTGCCTGGAGCAAAGAGACACCGATGCTGTCTTGGTTGTGGCAAGGGCAGGGATCAACCGGTGGTTGAGTGGGGACGCCGGCAGGGCCTTGTTTCCCCGGTGCGTTTAGCTCTGGAGCGGAGGAATGCCGGCTGCAGCAGCCGTGAAGCGGCCGCTTCGGTGTACCAGGAGATGAGCTTTCTCCGAGCGACCAGGACGCCGTCTGAGCAGCCCCGCAGCAGCACAACCACGGCCCTAGCGCGGTTGTCAGCATCAAGTACGAGGCTAGCACGAGACGAAACATTGGACACGGCTCCCTGGGACTAATCCGTCTTCGGAACGATTTCTTATCCGAAGGCGATTTCTCCCTGTCAACCTGCCCTTTCGGACATCGTCAACTTCACTAGCACCCGAGCCAGTTCATTTGCAGCAGGCCGAAGTGTGTTTACAGCAGCCGGCGCCAACGGCACAGCACGGCTTCGTCCGCGAACGGCAGCACGGATAGCCCCAGCCACAGCAATCCATCCGCTTCTCGCAGCACGTCACCGCGTCAGGGGCGGCGAAGCCCTGTGATCCCTCAACAGGCAAGAAAGCGAGAGCCAAAACCAACGCCGTCATCAGCGTGCGCAACATGGTGACCTCCCTTCTCAGGAAATCGACCCTGTCAGGTTGTCGCCTAATGACGCTGTCGGACTAATGCAATTGCCGTGCCTGATTTGGTCCGGGAAGGGCAAAAGCTGCCGATTCGCCCGTTTCATCGCATGAGGCGAGCAAAAAACCAAGACTACGTTCGCCATCGTATGAGCCGCGGTGTGCGAACTGGGCACACGAACGACCGGGACTGTGTGCGACGTCCGCCTCCCTCATCGCTACGGGGCAGTTCGCCGAGCAAGGCCAAGAGGGCCTTTCGCTGACATCCTGTCGCTTCACTGCAGAGCTGTCCGCGGGCAAACTCGGGCAAACGCTCGGCGACACGCCTGTAGCGACTCGGGACTTCCTTGCGATGTGCCGCGTCACCCAGGTCAAAAAAAAAGCCGGCATGGGCGCATACCCTGAGGTGTGCGCCCATGCCGGCTTACTTGTCGACGGACCCCCCGACATGGCCGGGTTGCCCTTCAAATAGTCATCCGACGACTGCAACTCAATTGTACTCGGGAGCCAGATGAAGGTTCAACAGCGCCCCGCGTACGCCACTAGTGTATGGTTCAGAGCGAGGAAAACAAGGGGTTCCCGTCCGATTATCGTGCCCGCCCCCGCCTGAGTGGGGATTTATCCGTAGTCCGCATGCGGAGCGTCCTGTCCGTACCTCGCCCTCGGCGGCCACCCAGTACACGGCGAGGTCAGCGCTACGTCACCCCAGACGTGGCACCACATGTGCCAGCGCGATGAAGTTACAGGATCGTCTGGCCGGTGCCGTGTACGCCGGCATCGGCACAATTTCCCACAGCCAGTTGAGAGTGAACGTAATGGCGGCCAACGCCACGTAAAAAAGCCAAAGGCGATGCGGAGTTTCCGGCGGAGACATCTCGCCACCCCCCGGCACCGCCGAGCTACAAATGCCGGGATTGCCCCTCACCGCGCTGCCTGCCTCGGCCGGGTACTCTCGACAGTGGGCTGTCCGCCCACGTAGCCATGAACCACTCGCCGAAAGGAGCCCTTCGATGGCGCACGAGCTCGCGACGACGGCCGACGGCCGCACAGCCATGATGTACTATGGCGAATCGCCTTGGCACGGACTCGGGACACCCCTCGACGCCCCGGCGACCGCAGCCGAGGCCATTGCTGCCGCTGGCCTGGACTACGAGGTCCAGATGACTCCGATGTCGACTTGCGATGGCCTCCCGGTGCCGGGCCGCAAGGCGGTGGTCCGCCAGGATACGCGGCAAGTCCTCGGCGTCGTCAGCGACCGCTATGTCCCCGTCCAGAACCGTCAGGCGTTCGGTTTCCTCGATGCCGTCGTGGCCGAGGGCAGTCTGCGCTACCACACGGCGGGGGCGCTCGGGCAAGGGGAGCGGGTCTGGCTTCTGGCTAAACTCCCCGAGTCGATCCGAGTCAAAAACGGCAACGATCTGGTGGATAAGTACCTGTTGCTCTCAAACGCTCACGACGGCTCGGCGGCCCTCCGCGTCCTGTTCAGTCCCGTTCGCGTGGTCTGTGCCAACACGCTGTCGCTCGCCCACCGGCGGGGCACGGGGGAAGGCATCAGCATCATGCACAAGGGCGATCTACAGGCCAAGATCTGCCAGGCTCAGGAGGTTCTCGGCCTGGCCCAGCATTTCTTCGACGCGGCCGCCGTCATCGACCGTCTGGCCGGTTATTCCCCGACTTCGGCTCAGCTCTCCGTGTACTTCCAGGACCTCTACCCCGATCCGGAGGAAGGGAAGGACAACGGCCGGGCAGTGAAGGCCCGCGCCGATTTGCAGCGGCTGTTCGAGGAAGGCATCGGGCACGACCAGCCTGACGTGAAGGGAACGGCCTGGGCTGCGTACAACGCCGTCACTGAGTACGTCGATCACCGGCGCCCGGGCCGGGGCGCGAACGATCGCGACCGTGCCAGTCGTCGCCTCGACTCAGTCTGGTTCGGCTCCGGCGCCCGGCTCAAGGCTCGCGCTTGGGATCTCGCCACCGGGATGGCCGGTGTCAACTGACCGATCATTCAGCCGCTTCAAAGAGCGCCACCGCACCGGGTGGCTGCGCGAAGGCAGTGGAGGTGAATCCTCGCCTCCACTGCCGGTCCCTTCCTTCTCGAACTCCGAATCCCCACCGCACAGTAACCGCGTTCTGGCGCTGCAACGAGTACGTCAAGGGACCGAACGGTTCCGATTCCCCGAGCAGAGGCAGTCCATGAGATTAGCAGCTCAAATGCGCGGCGGCTATTACCCCGCACACGCCGCGGCTATCACGCACGCGGCATCGTTCTTGCGAGCGCCCGCGCACAGCCCGTTCACCATGCTCGATCCGTGTGCCGGGCAAGGCGCCGCGATCCGGCAACTCGCCGAGTTGCTCGGCTGCCCACAAGAGTTGACTTTTGCCATCGAACTGGACGATGGTCGAGCTGAAGTCTTGCACGCGACTCTTCCTGGAGCGCGGGTGTTGGCCCCCGCCAGCTTCTTCGGCTGCCGGGTCAGTTCCAACGGTTTCTCGTTCATCTGGCTCAACCCGCCGTTTGACGACGGCTACGGTGGGCAGCGCGTGGAAGATCAGTTCTTGCGTCGCGCCACCGACTGGCTCCTGCCGGGCGGTGTGATGGCCCTGGTCTGCCCGGAAGATGTCGTGGACGAATACTCGGACGCCCGTCGACATTTCACCACCTACTACGAACACTGCATGATCGTCCCGTTCCCGGAACGCCATCGGCCCTTCCACGAAGTCCTCGTTTTCGGGCACAAGTGTGCCCGACCGGAAGTCGATCCGCAGAGTTGCAGCCGGGCGAAGTCGTGGGATTCCGTCGCGGCCCCAACCAACTTCTGCTACCACATTCCGCCGGGGTGCGGCCCACGAATTTTTCAGAAGGTCGAGCCTACGGAGCCCGAGTTGCAACGCCTGCTGGCTCATTCGCCGTTACAGTCGCACCTGGCCGCGCCGTCGGAAGTTCCCTTGCCTTCCCCGCCCCTGGCACTCGGTATCGGCCAAGTAGCGCTACTGCTGGCCAGTGGCCATCTCAACGGTGTGGTTCACCCGGAAGGCGGTCCGCCCCATGCAGTGCGCGGAACCTCCCGGAAACACACCTTCGTCTCCGACGTGACTGACACCGTCAATCCAGACGGAAGTACCACGACCAAGACGACGATCTCCGAACGCATCGAATTAGTGGTGCGGACGGTTGACATCACGGGTCGAATCCAGACCTTCCTGGAAGGCGACGCCAAGGAAAAATGAGGGAAGTTCCGGTGGTCCTTGAGTCCGGGGACCAGTCTGCCGGTGCGCGGCGGGCGAATCGCGTCACATCTCGGGGAGGATAGGTATGCAGGACGTGCAAGAACAAACGCTGCCTGAAGTCGGCTTTTTCGATTTCGAGGTATACGGCTCCGGTCGTGGAGGTCGTTCACGTGCTTCCCGCTTCAAACTCCGCTGCGATGCGATCGGACTGCACAACGACGAGATTCTGTTACTTTCCGTCGTCGGCTCTGAAACCGGTGTCAAGGCGCTGACGGCCGGCCTGCGCTCGTCCGGCAAGGATCAAAAACGGATCGACTATTCTGCCCACGTCGAGACCGTGAACGCCGCCCGCCTGACCAAATGCCCGGACGGCTACCGAATCTACCGCACCAAGCTGGACTATGGATTGTGGCACGTCCTCTGTCTCGCCAAGCGCGCAGGCTTCATGCCAGTCATGACGGAGGAAACGGTCTGGCAACTGCTCCAGAAAGATCCCTTCACGACGCCATTGTTGCGGGAGTGGATGCCGTGGCTGTACGCGAGGATGAAGGAACGTGGATCCATCGTCGAGTTGAACCAAAACGGCTGTCGAGCAGGGCTGTTGCTCGCCGACAGCGACACGCTCGACGCGCTGGTGAGCGAAGGCATTCAGAAAGGACTGCTGGGGATCAACGGCCAGACGGCTGATCGCTTCGGCCGGGAAGATCCTGTCCAGGAAGGGGCCATCCACAACCTGGACGAATACATGCTGGCCTATGGGCCGCTACTCGGCAAACAGGCAGAACGATCTCTGGAACCATTACAGATCCCCGGCCGCGACCCGGTGCCTATCCTGGACCTGCTGCGCAACCCGTTCGAGGCGCAAGCCCATGTCATCGGAGCGGCCTGCAAGGCGCTCCGACGACAGAAATCCATTCTTCTCGTCGGGGAAATGGGGACCGGCAAAACGATCATGGGAATGGCAGCAGTCCACGCCCGTGCCTGCGGCCGGCCTTATCGTGCCCTGGTGTTCTGCCCGGGCCAGTTGGTCAATAAATGGGAACGCGAAATCCGCGAAACCATCCCAGGTGCGGAGGTCTTCCACATCGAAACGTGGAAGACATTGCTACCCCTCGACCGGACTCGCAAGTCGTCCGGCGTGGAGTGGTACGTCATTGCCCGCGACCGGGCCAAGCTCGGGGCGCGGTGGCGACCGGCGTACCAGCGCCGCACGCAAGCCGATGGCTTTCTCCGCTGCCCGCAGTGCGGTCGTCGTCTCGTCGATGACCAACGCGAGCCGCTGTGCGTCGGCCGTCCCGGAGAAAGCGGACAGTCAGGAACCGGACTCTGGAAGGTGCGTAGCCGCTGCGAGTGGGTCTTGTCCGATCACGAGGACACCAACGATCTTCATTCGGAACAAGCCGGTCGCCTTGTCAAGGGGTGTGGTTCGCCCCTCTGGCAGATGACCGGGGATCTCCGGCGCTACGAGCCGGCTCTGTTAATCAAACGTCGCCTGCGGAACTTCTTCCAGTACCTGATCCTGGACGAAGTGCATGAGGAGAAAGGCGCGGACACGGCCCAGGGCCACGCGGCGGCCGCTCTTGCGTCCTGCTGCCGCAAGGTGGTCGCTCTGACCGGCACGCTGATCGGCGGCTATGCCGAACATCTTCGACCGTTGTTGTTCCGGCTCGCGCCAGGGTCTCTGGTCCAGGAAGGTTTGGGTTGGTCCGACACGACGGCATTCAACGAACGCTATGGCCGCATCGAGACCCGCATTACCGAACGCTCCGGTGGTCGGAGCGTTGAAGATAATCGGATGTCGCGAGGGTCAAAATCCACAATCAAGTCGGTTCGCCCAGGCATCATGCCGCCCCTGTTTGGCCGGCACCTGATCGACAAGGCCGTGTTCCTCAGTTTGACCGAGGTTGCCCACAATTTGCCGCCACTGGCGGAGGAGTGTATTCCGGTCCGCATGGATGAGGAGCTGGCCACGGCCTACCGACGAGACGTGGAAAAGCCGCTCGCCGACGCGATCAAAGAGATGATGAAGCGACGGGACAGGCGCCTCCTGGGGACGATGTTGCAAACGCTGTTGGCTTATCCGGACTACCCTTTCGGCTGGGAGCCGATTGGATACTGGGGAACGAGCAGCGGTGGATCCGGTCGGTTCGTGACCGTCACCGTTCCACCCAATCTCTCGGAAGACGTTGTTCGTCCCAAAGAGCAGGCCTTGATCGAGCTGGTCAAGTCCGAGAAAGCTCAAGGAAGGAAGGTTTGGGTGTACGTCCAGTACACCGACCGGCATGACGTCCAGGGAAGACTGGAAAGTCTTCTCCAACGAGCCGGACTGCGGGTCGAAGTGCTTCGATCCAGTGTTCCCCTGGCCCGACGTGAAGAATGGATTGCCCGGCACGCCCCCAGTCTCGACGTGGTGATTAGCCACCCGCGGCTCGTGGAAACCGGCCTCGACCTGTTCGACAAGGGTGGTCGGCACAATTTCCCGACGCTCTGCTTTTACGAAACGGGTTACAACCTCTTCACCCTGCGGCAAGCGTCACGACGGTCCTGGCGCATTGGCCAGCACCAATCCTGTCGCATCGTTTACTTCCACTACGAAGGCACGATGCAGGACCGGGCGCTGGCCTTGATGGGGAAGAAACTGACGGCGGCCCAGGCTCTGGAAGGCACTTTCTCCAGCGAAGGTCTTGTAGCGATGGCGGGCGAGGACGCCAATGTTGAACTCGCCCTGGCGCGTAGCCTCGTCCAGCGCCTGGATGAGGGCGATGCCCGGCGGCACTGGACCAAAGTGTTCAACCCTCATGGCCACCCGCAGAGCCATGAGACGGCGCCGGAAACAGTGCCGGAACGTGGGGAGGCGATGGGCACTCACCAACAACTCTGTCTGGAAACGTTCGGCCTCACGGCGGAGTTGTCGCCGCTCCCCCAACAACAACGGCGATCGAGGCAAGCCGCAGGTCCTGCTGCCAGCCGTTTCAGACGGAATCGTCCATCCGAGGAACGCTGCCTTTTCGGATGACACGGTTGCCATCTGGGACAACCGCGTGCAGGCCGCCAGTCGGGTAAAGATCACGGAGTCGGTTCCCAACCTCAACGGCACAGGAGATGTCGCAGCCATGCTCAAAGCCAACGTCGGTCTGAGCCGAAAGATCTCGCGCGATTACCAGTCCACCGGCTACTCCGTCAACATCGAGGGCGAGATCCTGGTTGCCCCGGACGATCCCGAGGCGGTCCTGGTCCGCGTCCAGGAACTTTTTCATCTCGCCCAGGAGGCCATCAACCAGGAGATCGACCGCGACCAGGGCGAAGACGCGATCGGCCGGCATGACCGGGAACGACCGGAGCCGAAACCGGACGGCGCAGGCAACGGCCACACGGACCGGTCGGACAAAAGCTCGTCCCCACCCTCGACTCCGGCCAACGGCAGTGCCCCCCGCCCGGGGCCGGACGAACCCGCCACCAACAAACAGGCCCAGTACCTGCTCACCATGGGGAAGCGGCTCAAGCTGTCGACGCCCCAATTGGAGGGCCGGATTGCTGAACTCATCGGACGACGCTGTGGCGTCTACGATCTGACCAAGAAGGAAGCCGGTCAGGTTCTCGATCAATTCACCAAATCAGTCAGCGGCAGCGGCAACGGCAGACAGGGAACTTGACCGCTTGCCGCCGAACGCCAGCAACAGCAGACGGATCGACACGGCAATGGCCAATCCTCCCTTGTCACGTGTGAGTTGCCCCAATTCATCGTGCGGGGACGACACTACAGGCGGGTTGGCCGTTGCCGTCACAGGAGCCAAGACCATGCACCAGCGTGCCCATTGGTCGTACAGTGCCATCAGCCAGTACCTTGCCTGTCCCCTGCGTTTCTACTTCCAACGGGTGCTCGGACTGCCGCAGTACACGGTCGGCAGCAGCCTGGTTTTGGGGTCCGCCGTCCATGCCGTTTTGGCCGAGTATCACCGCAGCGTGCAGCAGGATGCGTCGACCGACACGGCGAAGTTGCAGCAGATTTTCGCGGAATCGTGGAGCAAGCGGGAGGGCGAAACCCGGGTCAACTATCGTGACGGGGAGGACCGGGCCGATCTGATGGCCCAGGGAATCGCCCTGATCGAGGTTTATCTCCGGGAACCGCCGCCGCAGAACATCATCGACATCGAACAGGAGTTCATCGCCCCGATCCACAACAGCCACGGCGAGTTTCTGGAGACCCCTCTCGTCGCGGTGGTCGATCTGATCACCGAATCGAATGAGGAATTGACGGTCCACGAGTACAAGACGAGCGGACGGGCTTTTT
>JBBRIK010000014.1:0-14533 GCA_038221045.1 Gemmatales bacterium | reverse complement strand
TCCCAGGGCCGATCTCGACGAATGCGATGCAGCCCAACTCGGCAAGCGTCTGCATACCGCGCGCAAATTGCACGGGCTGGCGGGCATGGTGATGCCAGTAATCCGCAGATAGTCCGTCCTCGCCAGTCACGAGTTGGCCGGTGAGATTGGAGACGAAAGCGATGCGAGGCGAGGCATGAGGGATGCCCCTGGCGACATCGTCGAGTCGCGCGAGCATCGGCTCAACCAGCGGCGAATGAAACGCATGGGAGACGCTCAGTCGCTGGCAGCGAATGCCCTGCGTTTCGAGCTGCTTCACGACTTCCTCGACAGCGGCAACCTCGCCGGAAAGGATCGTGTTCTGCGGCCCGTTCAGCGCTGCGATGGCAAGCCGATCCCGTCTCGCCTCGACGACCGCGCTCACCTGCTCCTCGCCCGCAAAGACCGCCGTCATTGCTCCACCCGCCGGCAAGTCCTGCATCAGCCGGGCGCGTGTGGCGACCAGCGTGATCGCATCGGGCAGCGACAGCATCCGGGCAACGCAGGCCGCGACATACTCGCCCAGGCTATGCCCCATGACGGCGACCGGCTTGACGCCCCAGGACAGCCACAGTTGCGCCAGCGCATATTCCAGCGCGAACAGCGCCGTCTGCGTGTACAGCGTCTGATCCAGCAGTGACAGGCCATTGTCACTGGTAAACATCACCTCCAACAATGGCGCGTCAAGATGCGGCGCGAGCAACCCGGCGCAGCGATCCAGCTCGATCTTGAAGAGCGGGCAGGTATCGTACAACAGCTTGCTCATGCCGCTGTACTGTGACCCCTGTCCGGTGAAGAGAAACGCTACCTTCTGCTTGCGCTCGCGTTCCACCTGGCCGACGTGCATACCAGCCGGCAACTGCCCTTCAGCGAACTCGGCCAGACGCACTTGCGCCTCTGCCATCGTCTGACAGGGCAGAGCGAGCCGATGGACGAAGGCGCTCCGTCCCGCGCTCGCGGTGTAGCACACGTCGTTGAGCGCCAGTTCCTGACGGCCCAGCCGTTCAGCGAAATGGCTGGCCTGTTCGCGCAACGCAGCCGAAGTCCGCGCCGACAGCGTCAGCAGTTGCAGCGGCCGCGGATCGGCAACAGCCGGCTTCGGAACGGCAGGCGCTTCCTCGACGATGAGATGCACGTTGGTCCCGCTGAAGCCGAACGAACTGATGCCCGCGAGGCGTTTCTTGCCGCCGGCCGGCCAGGGCGTCGGCGTCGTCGGGATGCGGACGGGGATGTCACTCCACTGGATATAAGGACTCGGCTTCGTGAAGTGCAGATGCGGCGGAATGACGCCGTGCTGCAAGGCGAGGACGACCTTGATGAGACTGGCGACGCCCGCTCCCGCTTCGAGGTGGCCAATGTTCGTCTTCACTGAACCGAGCAGAAACGGCCGCCCGCCGCGCTCCTTCCCCAGCACCGCGCCCAGAGCCTGTACCTCGATTGGATCGCCCAGCGCCGTCCCGGTGCCATGCGCCTCGATGTAGTCCACCTCAGCCGGCCCGACGCCCGCCGACGCCAGCGCCTGACGGATGACCGCTTCCTGCGCCTCGCCATTGGGAGCGGTCAGACCATTGCTGCGGCCATCGTGGTTGACAGCCGAGCCGCGCACCACGGCCAGGATATGATCGCCCTCCGCCAGAGCGTCGGAGAGCCGTTTCAGCACGACTACGCCGCAGCCCTCGCCGCGAACATAGCCATCCGCCGAGGCGTCGAACGTCTTGCATTTGCCGTCCGGCGACGTCGCCCGCAGCTTGCAGAAGTAGATCGATCCTTCCGGCGTCAGGATCAGGTTGACGCCGGCCGCGAGCGCAAGCCGGCACTCGCCCGCCCTCAGCGCCTGACAGGCGAGATGCACGGAGAGCAGCGAAGAAGAGCAGGCGGTATCGACGGGGAAGTTCGGCCCTTGCAGCCCGAGGACATACGAAATGCGTCCCGCCGCGACGCTGAAGGCATTGCCCGTCCCGGTGTAGGCGTTGATGCCGTCGAGGCCAATATCGCGCCCCTGGCGCTGGGAATAATCGACCGTGCTGATGCCGACATAGACGCCGGTGAGCGAGCCAGCGAGCTGCTCGGCCGGCAGGCCCGCGTCTTCGAGCGCTTCCCAGGCGACTTCGAGCAGCAGCCGTTGTTGCGGGTCCATGTTGACGGCTTCGCGGGGGGCAATGCCGAAGAAGCCCGCGTCGAAGCCGTCCACGCGATCGAGGAAGCCGCCGCGGCGCGTGTACATCTTGCCGGGCGCTTCGGGATCGGCATCGTAAAAGGCGTTGATGTCCCAGCGATCCGCGGGCACTTCCTTGACCGCGTCCACGCCGTCGTGAAGCAGTTTCCAGAACTCTTCGGCGCTGTTGGCCCCCGGCAACCGGCAACTCAATCCGATGATGGCGATGGGTTCTTCCGCCGCCGCTTGCGGTCTGGCAACCTCAGCCGGAGCGGCCCGCAGATCGAGGACTTCCTTGAGCAGATAGCGCGTCAGTTTCTCGATTGTGGGTTGGCTATAGAGCAACGTCGGCGACAGCGTGCGGCCGACTGCGCTGCCAAGCCGGTTGCGCAACTCGACGGCCATCAGCGAGTCCATGCCGGCCTCGTTAAGCGGCTGCTGCACGTCGAGCCCCTCGGCCTTGTCGAGCCGCAACACGTTCGCCGCTTCAGTGCGAACGTATTCTTGCAGCAGCTCCTCGCGCTCCTCGCCGTCCGCCTGCTCCAGCCGCCGAAGCAGCGCGGTGTCGCGCGGTGCGGCCCTCTCGGGCTTCTCGGTCCGCGCGATCTCTTCGAGCAGCGGCGGAACGACGCCGGCGGGAATCTGTTGCAGGAAGCGCGGCCAGTTGACGGCAAAGACAGCGGCATTCCCGGCATCCTGACCGAGGAGGCGCTCCAGCACGGCGAGTCCCTGCGCCGGCGGGATGCTGCCGATGCCCTGGGCCAGCCAGCGCAGTCTCTGCGACTCGCCGCCGCGTGCGGCCATGCCCACTTCCGCCCACGGCCCCCAGTTGATGCTCAGCGCCGGCAAGCCGGCGCGGCGGCGCATCGACGCCAGGCCATCGAGAAAGGCGTTCGCGGCGGCGTAAGCGCCCTGTCCCGGCGTTCCCAGCAGCGACGCGACTGACGAGAACAGCACGAAGAAATCGAGCGACCTGTCAGCGGTCAACGTGTGCAGATGCAAGGCACCGAGCGCCTTGGGAGCCATCACACGGTCGAGCTTCTCATTGCTCTGATCGAGCAGCAGAGCGTCTTCCAGCACACCGGCCGCATGGACGATGCCGCGCAGCGGAGCGACCGGCTCGATCCCCGCCAGCACCCGCGCCACGTCTTCCGCCCGCGCCACATCCGCGCTGACAACCTCAATCGTTGCTCCGCTCTTCGCCAACTCCGCCAGCACGCTCCGAGTTTCCTCCGAGGGAGTACTGCGGCCGACGAGCGTCAGGTATCGCGCTCCTTTCTCGACCAGCCAGCGCGCGACGAGCAGGCCCAGACCGCCGAGTCCACCCGTGATGAGGTAGCCGCCGTCGGCGCGAACGACGAGTTCCGCAGCGGTCGAGCCACGACGACGAACCAGCCGCGCCGCGTGGCGTGTGCCGCCGCGCAGGACGAGTTGTTCCTCATTCGTCGCGGAACAGATCTCGGCCAGCAAGGCATTGTCCGCGTCCGGATCGAGGTCAATCGCCGTGCAGCGCAGCTCCGGATGCTCGCGTGCTGCCGTTCGCGCCAGTCCCCACAAAGCGCTCTGGCTTGGAGTGACCGTGGCTTCTGCCTGAGCGCCGCGTGTCACTAGCCACAGACGAGGCGCAGGCGACAGGCCAGCGCGAACCAGGCCCTGCACCAGCAGCAGGAAGTCGCCACTAGCGGACGAAGCCGGTTCGTCGGGACTATCCAGCCCGCGCAGATCGATGACGCTTCCGTAACGCTGTTCGCGCAGAAGCGAGGCCATTGCTTCAGGTGTGTTCGCGCTCTCCGGCGGCACGAGCCGGCAGACTGCTCCGAGTTGCTGGAGCTGTTCCGCAAGCGCGGCTCCGATTCCACCCCGATCCGCCAGCACCAGCCAGGGGCCGCCTCGCCGCGCGGTTTCCTCCGTCGCCGCGTCGAGGGCCGGCAGCACGCGCCAGGCCATCTCGTAGAGCCAGCTATCGAGTTGCCCTTGCAGTCCGCGCAGCAATGCCTCGCGCTCCGCGCGCTTGAGGTGGAGTCCCTCGAACGAGGCGACGACCCGGCCGCTCTCCTCGAAGAGTTGCAGATCGGCCGTGAATATCTCGCGTCCCTCGCCCGGACGCCGGACGACATGGCACCAGAGTCTCCCCTGCGTTCGGCCATGAAAGCGCACGCGCTCGATGGCGAAAGGTACATACGCGGTCGATTCACTGCCGACGCCGGCGATGGTCGCGGCAACCAGTTGGAAGCAGGAATCGATCAGGCCCGCAGGAAGAGCGTTCCCCTCCTCATCGTCACCGGCAGGCCGCATCCGTCCGAGCGCTTCCTGCTCGCCGGCCCACAACTGCGCCACCCAGCGGAAGTGTCCCGTCAACTGGATGCCGCCGTCGCCGATCCGGTCATAGAAGTCGTCGGCCGAATCCTTACGTGGGCAGCGTTGCCGCAGAGCGTCGAGCGAGACACCGGGCAGCACCTTCCCGTTTGACGAGGCCGTAGGTAGTGAAGCCGTCGCATGGGTGTTCCATGCCGGTTCCTGTCCCTCCTGCGCCATCAGGCTGAGAACCTGGCAGCCCGTCGGAGCCGTGGCGTTATCCGGGGGACTCAGCAGAAGCTGAACGGTTCGCCCTTGTTCGTCGGGAAAGACGATGGCCTCGGGGAACGTGAAGTCTTCGAGGGTGGCTTCCGGTCCTCCCGTCTCGACCGCCGCCGCCAGGAGCAACGAGACGTGCCAGGATGCCGGCACGACGACCATGTGATAGACGCGATGGTCCTTCAGCGCGGGCCGGGCCGTCGTGCTGAGCCACTGCTCGAACTGAATCTGACGCAACGGTGACACCAGCCGCCGGCCCAGGACCGGATGCCGGCTGCTGTCGCCTGGCGTGGGTACTGATCCTGCCGGAGTCGCCGCCGAGGGCGTCTCCTCGATCCAGTAGCGCTCGCGCTGGAAGGGATAGGCCGGCAGGGTGACGCGCCGCCGGCCTTCGTCCTTCTCGAAGGCGGCCCAGTCCACCTTGACGCCGTGAACGTAAAGCTGCCCGAGTGTACCGAGCATCTCCTCCCAGTCGTCGCGGCCCGGCCGCAGCGACGGCAACCAGGCGCCTTCGAGGTCCGGCAGACAGCGCCGTCCCATGCCGAGCAGCGTCGTCCCTGGCCCGATCTCCACGAACAGCCGGATGCCATTCTCGCGCAGGGCGCGCATGCCGTCGGCAAAGCGGACCGGATTGCGGAGATGGCGACACCAGTAGTCGGCGTCGATCGACTCATGACCGGCGAACGCTCGGCCCGTCACATTGGAGATGAGGGCAATCTGGGCCGGCCTGGACGCAATCGCTGAAGCCGTCTCGCTGAAGCGCGGCAGCATGGACGCCATCAGCGGCGAGTGAAACGCATGCGACACCCGCAACCGCTCAGCCCGGACACCTGCTCGATCCAGCGCGGCGAGCGCTTCCTCGACTGCGGTTGCCTCCCCGGAAATCACCGTGTTCTGCGGGCCGTTGAGGGCCGCGATGGCCAGCCGATCTCGTCTCGCCTCGACGATCGCGCTCACCTGTTCTTCGCCCGCAAACACCGCCGCCATCGCTCCGCCCGCCGGCAAGTCCTGCATCAGCCGGGCGCGCGTGGCGACCAGCGTGACGGCATCTTCTAGCGACAGCACACCAGCAACGCAAGCGGCGACGTACTCGCCCAGGCTGTGACCCATGACAGCGACTGGTTTGACGCCCCAGGACAGCCAGAGTTGCGCCAGCGCATACTCCAGCGCGAACAGCGCCGTCTGCGTGTACAGCGTCTGATCCAGCAGTGACACCCCCCTGTCAGCGGGATGGATCACTTCAAGCAAGGATCGGCCAAGTTGAGAACGTAGCAGCTCGTCGCAGCGGCTGAGGGCCGTCCGAAACACCGGACACGTCTCGAACAGCCGCTTGCCCATGCCGGCGTACTGCGAGCCCTGGCCCGTGAACAGAAACGCGATCGGCGGCGCTCCGGCGAGGGGCGCCTGGCCTCGAACCAGCCGCGCTCCCGTCTCTCCCTGCGCCGCCGCGAGCAGTCCGGCCTTCGCCTGTTCCGCATTCTCGGCCACGATCGCCAGACGATGGCCGAGATGCGCTCGCCCGGCGTTCGCCGTGGCGCAGACGTCCGCCAGGTCCGCTTCTGTCTCGTCGAGCAAGCCGGCCAGTTGCGCCGCCCGCGCCTGGAGGGCTTCCGCGCCGCGAGCCGACACGCTCAGGAGATGGACGGGTCGTCGCGCGTTCTCGGCGCGCGCGGCCTCAACAGGCGGCGCCTCGACGATGAGATGGACGTTGGTGCCGCTGAAGCCGAACGAACTGACCCCCGCGAGACGGCGCTCATCCAGCCACTTCACCCCGCCTGCCGGCACGGAAACCCGCAGCTGTCCCCACGGAATGTAGGGGTTCGGCTGGCGCAGATGCAGGTGCGGCGGGACTTCACCCTGCCTGACGACAAGGAGTGCCTTGATAAGCCCGGCGATGCCCGCCGCCGCTTCGAGATGGCCAATGTTCGTCTTCACCGAGCCGAGCATCAAGGGACGATCATTCGCTCTGCCCTGCCCGTAAACAGCCGCGAGGGCCTGTACCTCAATTGGATCGCCGAGGGAAGTGCCAGTGCCGTGCGCCTCGACATAGCCCACATCGGCCGGGGTCAGGTTCGCGCTCCGGAGCGCCTGGCGAAGAACGGCTTCCTGAGCGGCGCCGTTGGGGGCGGTGAGTCCATTACTCCGGCCATCGTGATTGACGGCCGATCCGCGAATCAGACCGAGAATGCGATCCCCGTCCCCGACAGCATCGGAGAGGCGCTTCAGCACGATGACGCCGCAACCTTCGCCGCGAACGTAACCATTGGCCGAGGCGTCGAACGTCTTGCAGCGCCCATCGGGCGACAATGCCCGCATCTTGCAGAAGTAAACGGTCGTCACCGGCTGGAGGGTGAGGTTCACGCCGCCCGCCAGCGCCAGCCGGCACTCGCCCGTCCGAAGACTCTGGCAAGCGAGATGGACCGCGAGCAAGGACGAGGAGCAAGCGGTATCGACCGGAAAATTCGGCCCTTGCAGACCGAGAATATATGAGATGCGTCCCGCCGCGACGCTGTCGATGCTGCCGGTCCCTGAGTAAGCGTCGAGCAGGGCAGGATTGCTGAAGCGCATGCCCAGTTGGGCGTAGTCGTTGCCGCTGATGCCGACGAAGACGCCCGAACCCGTCCCCGCCAGTTGATCGGCCGGGATATTGGCGTGTTCGAGGGCCTCCCAGGCGACTTCGAGCAGCAGCCGTTGTTGCGGATCGAGGCTGTTCGCTTCACGAGGAGCGATGCCGAAGAAGCCCGCGTCGAAGCGATCGACCCCATCGAGGAAGCCGCCCCAGCGTGTGTACATCTTGCCGGGCGTTTCGGGATCGGCATCGTACCAGGCGTCGGCGTCCCAGCGTGAGGCCGGCACCTCGGTGATGGCGTCGCGGCCCTCGCGCAGCATCTGCCAATACGCCTCGGGCGTGTTGCTCTGCCCAGGAAAACGGCAGCCGATGCCGACGACGGCGATCGGCTCATGACGGCCTCTTTCGAGGGCGTCGATCTTGGCCTGCATCGTCTTGAGCGTCAGGGCAAGGCGCTGCTTGGCGGCAAAGTCCGTATCACTCATCCTTCCGTCCCCTTCAAGTGCTGGTCCGCAAACTGCGACAGAAGCTCGTCCAGCTCGCCTTCGGAGAGTTGCTCGATCTCGTCCTGGATCGCTGCTGCCTCATCGGGGACGGCTTCCGCTTCCGGCGGGAACAGCTCCTTGAGGAGCCAGTCCGTGAGGGCGTCGATGGACGGATAATTGTACAGGACCGTCGCGGGCAACTGGCGTCCGAGTCCGCCGCCGACAGCGTTCCGCAGATCGACGGCCAGGAGCGAGTCGAGTCCCACTTCACTGAGGGCCTGGCCGTTGGACAGCGGATGCGCCGCCGGCAAGCCAAGGACCCGCAGCGCCTGCTCGCGCAGGAATGCCACGAGCAGCCCGGCCCGGCTTCCTGACGGCGCTCGCCGCAGTTCTTCGAGGAAGCCGGCACTTTGCACAGCGACCAGCGGCCGGCTCAGTTCGCTCCACAGCGGCGGCATTCTCTCCGGCAAACGGCTGCGGTCGAGCGGCAACACCGCGATCTGAGTTGCATCGCTTTCGATGATGCGCCGGAGCGCGTCGAGTCCCTGCTGTAGGCCGATCATGCCGAGTCCCTGGTTGGCCCAGCGCTGTTGCTGTCGGCCGCCCAGGTTCGCGGCCATACCGCGGTCCTGCCACGGACCCCAGTTGATGCTGACAGCGGGCAAACCGAGCGCCCGGCGATGATGAGCGAGGGCGTCGAGGAAGGCATTCGCAGCGGCGTAGTTGGCCTGTCCGGGCGATCCCAGCAGCGACGCCGCCGACGAGAACAGCACGAAGAAGTCGAGCGTCCGGGCGCGTGTCCCTTCATGGAGGTTCCAGGCGCCGCGCACCTTTGGGGCCAGCACTCTCTCGAAGCGCGGCCAGGATTGCTCCAACAACACGCCGTCGTCGAGGACGCCCGCCGCGTGAATGATGCCGCGCAGCGGCGGACAGGTCGAATCCACTTCCGCCAGGATCTTGCCGGTAACGTCTTCCTCGGCAATGTCCCCCTGACAGACGAGGACACGCGTTCCGCGCTCCTCGATCGCGCGAATCGTCTGCGTCGCTTCCTCACTTGGCCCGCGCCGGCCGACGAGGACCAGATGCCGTGCCCCCTGTTCGCTCAGCCAGCGTGCGACTTCGAGTCCCAGCGCGCCGAGTCCGCCGGTGATGAGGTAGCAGGTGTCCGGCCTCAGCAGAGGTTGTCGGCCGGCCTCCTGGGTGACGACGATCTTGCCGATGTGCCGGCCGCCCGCCATGAAGCGGAACGCCTCGCGCACGCGCGCCAGGGCAAAATCGCGATGCGGCAACGGTTTCAGGACGCCGCGCTCGAAGTCCGGCAACAATTCGCGCAACAGCCCGCCGACAAAGGCAGGGTCCTCGACGCCCATCTGATCGAGAGCGAGTGTGAAGTAGACGACGTCGGCTCGAATCGAGCGGACACGGTCATGATCCCAGATGCCCGTCTTGCCGATCTCGACGAAACGCCCGCCGGGGGCGAGCAACTTCAGACTCGCGGGAATGAAATCGCCGGCCAGCGAGTTGAGGACGACTTGCACACCCTCGCCGTTGGTTGCCTGTCGAATGTCGTCGGCGAAAGTCAGCGAACGCGAGTCGAAGATGTGCCGCACGCCGAGCGAGCGGAGGAAATCGTGCTTGGGCTTGCTCGCCGTCGCGTACACTTCGGCGCCGAGCCGCTGCGCCAGTTGCAAGGCTGCCAGCCCGACGCCGCCCGCTGCCGCATGAATCAGCACACGCTCGCCGGCTTGCAGGCGAGCCAGGTTCTTGAAGGCGTGATGGGCCGTGAGAAAGACGACGGGAATCGTCGCCGCCTCTTCATGAGACAGCGCCGTGGACTTCAGCGCGACAAGCCGCGCGTCAGTCGTCACGAGGGTGCGGAAACTGCCCGACGCCATCGCGACAACGTCCTGTCCGATCAGGAGTCCGCTGACATTCTCGCCGATGGCTTCAATCGTGCCGGAACACTCCAGACCGAGCGGTCCCGCCTCGCCGGGATACATGCCCAGCGCATTGAGGACGTCGCGGAAATTCAGTCCGGTGGCGCGAACACGAATCCGCACCTCATGCGAAGCGAGCCGCTGAAGATCGAGCGGCTTGAGCGCCAAGCTCTCCAGCGCCCCATTCGCTCCCTTCTCGAGGAACGTAGAGCCGCCCTCCGGCGCGAGTAGAACCTCCTCCTCGCTCGCGGGAGTCAAGCGGGCAACGAGCCGCGACTCCTTGCGATACGCAATCTGCGTCTCGTCGCCGGCCGCGCTCAACTCTTGCGCCAGCCGATGGGCCTCGCCAGGATCCGAAGCGGCATCGAGGTCGATGCAGGAACAGCGCAGTTCCGGATGTTCCAGCGCGATCGTCCGGGCCAGCCCCCAGAGGAGCGCGGGCGCAACGGATGTACTCTCTCCCTCCACCGATTGACTGCCGCGCGTCACCAGCCAGAGTCGCGGCGGAGCGGTCTTGCCAGCGAGAGACTTGACCAGCCGCAACACCGTCTCGATGAGCCGTCGCTGCGACCGCTCGATCCCCGGCAGGCCACCATCGAGAGGCGCGGTGGCGAGCAGGACCACGCCAGTCAGGTCCGTCCTCAGTTGAGGCTCGAACTCGTCGAAGGAGGACACGCCTGCGGCCCTGTGCGGACGCAGTTCCCCTGCCAACCCGCGCCCGAGCGTTTCGTCTTCACTAAGGATCAGCCAGCGCTCGTTCGTGCTGGCAGTCGTTGCAGGCATTGCCTGGGATCGCCAGCGCAACTGGTAGAGCAGATCGTCGCTGCGGGCAGGTGTCGCGGCCAGGAACAACGCGCGCGGCGCGCGGCGAAAGCGGAGTTTCTCCAGCCGCGCCACGACGCGCCCGCCGTCCTCGAAGAGGACGACGTCACCCTCGAATTCCTCGAAACCTTCGCTCAGAGGATGCAGCCGGGTATGGACCCACAACGCGGAACGCGGGGGCGCGCTGAACCAGAATCGCTCGACGCCTACCGGGATGTAAGGATCTCTCTCGTTTCCCGCGTCGGGCAGCGCGACAATGACGGCCTGCACACACGAGTCCGCCAGACCGGGATAGAGAGGCGCGAGGTCGCGTTCCTCGGTATCGTGCGCGCTTCGCATGCGACAAAGCGCCTCACCTTCACCGCGCCAGGCTTCGTCGATCCAGCGGAACCGCGCGCCCAACTCGACACCATGCTCGGCCAGGGTGCGATAGAAGTTCGACGCCTCGACACGCTCTCGACATCGCTCGCGGACAGAAGCCAGATCGGGAGCGGCGTCCGTCTCGGTCCCGCGCTCGAAGCGTCCCGTCGCGTGCAAGGTCCAGTCCTCACCGTCCGCCTGGATGGGACTGCTGAAGACCTGGAAACTGCCATCCTCACTCGTGAGGGGATCGAGAATGGTCTGAACGCGTGCGCCGGCTTCGGCCAGGAACAGCGCGCGGGGAAACTGTACCTCGCGCAGCACCCAGGGGGGGTCACCGCGAGCTTCCCGGATCGCGCCGAGCGTCAGTGCGAGATGGCAAGCTCCCGCGACAACGATCTGCCCATGCACGCGATGATCGGCCAGGAAGGGAAGTCGTCCCTCCTCGAACAACGACTCGAAAACACTCTGTTTCAGGGGCGAACGAAGTCTCCGGCCTTGCAGCGAGGGCTTCGACTCGCCGGATTTCACGAACGCGGCGATCTCCTGCCGGGACGATGGCTCCAGCCAGAAGGACTGACGCTCGAAGGGATACGCCGGCAACGCGATGCGCCGCGGTCCTGGCCCCATGACGGCTCGCCAGTCGATCCCTTCGCCGCTCACGAAGCGACGCGCAAGGTCGTCAAGGAACGCTTGCCGCTGCCTCGTCTCCAGGGGAGCGGGAGAGGCGAAGGCCCCGCTCGCTATGCTGGGGCGGGCCTCGCCGCTGAGGATGCCCTCGGACTGGCGTCGTTCGACGAAGGCGGCCAGCCGGGCGCGAACGAGTTCGAGCGAATCTCCGAGGACCGCGAGGCGATGGGGAAGCGCGGCACGTCCCACGCCCGCGGTAAACGCAACGTCCGCCAGCGCGAGTGTCGGATGCTTCTCGAAATGTCGCGCCCAGCGTTGAGCCTGATCTCGTAAAGCTGCCGCCGTCCTGGCCGACAGGGGCAGCAGATGGAGGAGGGGTCTCTCCGCTGCCGCAACGAGCGCGGGCGCCTCCTCGATGACGACGTGAGCGTTCGTTCCGCTGAAGCCGAAGGAGCTGACACCCGCCAGACGCGGTGTGGCCCTTCGTGGCCAGGGAGTGAGACGCGCCGCTACCTCGACCGGCAACTCATCCCAGGGCAGATGAGGATTCGGCTCGTGGAAGTGCAGATGCGGCGGAAGCTCATCGTATTGAAGAGCCAGTACCACCTTGAGAAGCCCGGCGATGCCCGCCGCCGCTTCGAGATGGCCGACGTTCGTCTTCACGGAGCCGATCCGGAGCGGATCCTCCTTCGTCCGCGCCGGGCCAAAGACCGCCGCCAGCGAGTGGACCTCGATCGGATCGCCCAGAGGAGTGCCGGTCCCGTGCGCCTCGACGTAGTTCACCTGGGCGGGATCGACACGACCGGAAGCGAGGGCGGCGCGGATGACGGCTTGCTGGGCGGTGCCGTTAGGCGCAGTCAGACTGGCGCTGCGGCCATCGTGATTGATGGCCGAGCCGCGAATCAGAGCGAGAATGCGATCGCCGTCCTTTTGGGCCTGAGACAGGCGCTTCAGCACGATGATGCCACAGCCCTCGCCGCGAACGTAGCCATTGGCCGCGGCATCGAATGTCTTGCACATCCCATCCGGCGACAGGGCGCGCATTTCCGACAGGGCCACCATCGATTCGGGAGCGAGCAGCACATTGACGCCGCCCGCGAGGGCCATTCGGCACTCGCCCGCGCGCAAGCTCTGGCAAGCGAGATGGACGGCTACCAGCGAGGAAGAACAGGCCGTGTCGAGGGCCAGCGTCGGGCCTTGCAGGCCGAGCAGGTAGGCGATTCGTCCCGCCGCCACGCTCACCGCGTTGCCGGTCAGGACATGCGCATCGATCTGTTCCGGATGCCCGACATGACGGCTGTACTCATTCGGCGCGACGCCGACAAAGACGCCTACCGGCTGGCCCGCGAGTCCATCCGGGGCGATGGCCGCGTCTTCGAGCGCCTCCCAGCAGACCTCCAGCAGCAAGCGCTGCTGCGGGTCCATAGTAAAGGCTTCGCGCGGCGCGATGCCGAAGAACAGAGCGTCAAAGCGATCGATGTCCGCGAGGAACCCGCCGCGCCGCGCGATCGTCTTGCCGGGCCGGCCGGCCTTGGGATCGTACCAGGAGGCAATGTCCCAGCGCGAGGACGGGACCTCGCAAATCGCGTCGGTTCCCTCGTGCAGCAAGCGCCAGAAAGCGTCAGGGCTATCAGCGCCGCCGGGGAAGTGGCAGCCGAGTCCGACGATGGCGATTGGCTCCGTGCGAGCTTCTTCGGCCGCGTCGAGTTGGGCGCGCAATTCCTTCAGGGCAAAGACGGCCTTCTGCAAGGGCGACAGTTGTTCGATGCGATCGTTGGGGTTCGTCATGGTGCTATCAGGACTTTTTCAATCGGCTGAATTCTTCCGCGATCAGGGATTCCATGTCGTCTTGCGAAAGCTGCTCCACCTCGTCGAGAAGTTGCGTCCGTCCCTTATCGTCGCGCCGCTCCGGCTCGCTCGACGGAAAAAGCGTGGCGAAGGCGGTGCTGGCGAGATGGTTCGCCAGGGCGCTGACGGTGGGGTGATCGAACAGCAATGTCGCCGGCAGTTCCGCGTTGACGGCTCGTCCAAGGACGTTGCGAAGCTCAACCGCCATGAGCGAATCCATACCCAGTTCCATCAACGGTCGTTCGGCGGGAACGTCGCGCGGCCCGCTCTGTCCCATCACGCGCTGCACCTGCGCGGCGACAAAATTGCGCAGACGGCCAAGTCGTTCGGAAGCCGGCGTCTCCTGAAGTTGCTGCGCGAGTTTCGCGGACTCGGGATCCGCCGCGTGAGTTCGACCCTTTGCCAGAACGCGGAAAACAGGCGGTACACTGCCGGAAGCGAAGGAGCGGAAGAAGACGTTCCAGTCCACCGGCAGAACGCCGGCCTGCACGGTATCGCTCGCCATGAGCCGGCCCAGCACTTCCAGACCGCGAACGGGGTCGATGCGCCGCAATCCTTGCGATGCAATGCGCCGTTGATCGATATCGCTGACATGAGCGGCCATCCCCGCGCCGGCCCACGGACTCCAGTTGACGCTCAGAGCAACCAGGCCAAGCCTGCGGCGATGATGGGCCAGGGCGTCGAGAAAGGCGTTGGCCGCCGCGTAGTTGCCCTGTCCCGGCGACCCCAGCAGGGAGGCGACTGACGAGAACAGGACGAAGAAGTCGAGCGGCCTGTCGCGCGTCTGCTCGTGCAGGTTCCAGGCGCCGGCGATCTTCGGAGCGAGGACGCGCTCGAAGCGTGGCCAGTCCTGTTGCAGCAATACGCCGTCATCGAGGACGCCCGCCGCGTGGATGATGCCGCGTAGTGGCGGCATGTCGCCTTCGATCTCTCGCAACACTCGGCGAACATCTTCAGCGGAGGCAACGTCCCCCCGCAGGATGCGAACCTGCGCGGGCAGGCCTTCCGGAACCGCGCCGCCGCTTCGGCTCAACAAGGCGATGTGGCGCGCCCCGCGCTCGCTCAGCCAGCGCGCGACTTGCAGACCGAGCGCCCCGGTTCCGCCGGCGATCAGGTAGGCAGCGTCTTCCTCGCA
>JBBRIK010000013.1:0-14552 GCA_038221045.1 Gemmatales bacterium | reverse complement strand
GATGTCCAGGGAACACGCCGTACTCTCCGAGAGCGGGCGTTATCATCAAACCGCGATGACAGTCGAGCGGATCTTCTTCCCCGCACATCATCGCGATGACGTGCTGCTCGCTTCCGCGAATCAGCCGTTCGATTCCCTCCTGAAACAGTCCTGTTTGCCGGACGCGCTCGTAATTGACACGTCCTTCGTCGTACAGCTCGGGGAATGCAGGGCGTCCGCCGAGTTGTTCGCCGAGGAAGACGTAAGTGATTCCGATGGCGCGTAAAGCGCTGGCGAGTTGCGGGCCGTTGGTGTGAGGATTGTAGCGGCTGAAGGGACTGGAGCGAACGTCAGCGAGGGCAGTGACGCCGGCGTCGTGGAGCAGGGAGAGGAACTGCTCCAGACTGTGATTGGAGTAGCCGACGCTCAGCAATCGCCCGGTATCGCTCATGGATCGCTGATGGATCTCTTCTCAATTGCAGTTGCAGTCGCAGCCGCTGCACCCATCGCCGCAGTTGCCACAGTCCATACCGCTACAGTCGGGGGCGCTGCAACCATCGGTCGCCGCCTGCGTCGTGCAGCAGGCGAAGTCGCAGCAGCCATCATCGCAGGACCAGCAGCAGCAATCGCAGCCGCCGCAGCCCGACGACTTCTTCGGTGTAGTGGCGGGAGCCATCACCGCATCGCCCGGCTCAGGCGGAGGGGCATGGGGATCGGGAGGAGAGTCGGCGGCCCTGGCGCGCGCCGCCTCCGCCGCTTGCCGGGCTTTGTCCGCCTTTGCCTGTCGGTTCGTGACGGACAGGCACGCCAAGCCGCCCAGGCAGACGCCAATGAACCCGATGACGCCAAGGATGAGGTCCACTCCTGAGTTGAGTTGCATCCCTCGGCGCCTGCCGATGCCCAGACGCTGTAGCACACTTTTCGTCTCGGTCTGCAAGCGCTGACAGGCCGGGACTCGGCAGCTATGCGGAATGCAGGCCGCGACCAGTTCCAAAACGCGCCCGGTATGCGACCCTTTGCGGAAGTGGAGGCGACACGCTTGCGCCGCTCCGTTCAGATACTGGCGACATTGCGCGAAGGCAGCGACGATCGCCTCCTCGCCATCGGGAAGGGGATTGTAGTCGCCCCGCCGGCGGTCCTTGTCGCGGTCGGCCGCACAGTCGAAAGCGATGATGGCGCTGCCAACCTGCTCGCCCAACTCCGTCAGAAACCTGGCATGCGCCTCCATGCCAGCAACGCGGCTGATGAGCGAGAACACATAGCCGAACGCCCGCGCTGTCGGCTGAACGTACTCGCTCAAGGGAGCTGGCTCGTTGCGGCGTTCCATCTCCAGGTGTTCGCGGATGAAGGCGTCAACGCGCTGCTCGAAGGCCGAATCGAGACGGCTGAAATAGTCGAATGTCTCGCGGAATCGCCGCTTCAGCATCCATTTCGCCAGACGGACGGGAAGTGTTGGCCGATAGCGCAGATCGTCGCTGAGTTTGATGGAGGCCAATAGCAGACCCACCGACGAACAGAAGCGAGCCACCGCCTGTTCGGCAGCAGGAGTGCGCGGGGGCAATCGCTGGAGTTTGCAGCAGGTGACGGCGGGCAGATCCTTCAGATCGACCTTGCCGGCGTCGGCGGCGCAGAGATAGAGAAGGATCGACTCGTAGCTGAGAAAGGTGAGCGATGGCAGACCGTAGCGCCGCCGCTGATGCTGGCAGCAGCGGGCGTAGGCGCGACGATAGAGGTGATCCTGTCTGCCGGGATTGAGAAGGCCGAACATGAGCGCTTCCAGGTTCGCCGCTTGCGGCTTGGCGGTGGTTTGGAAACGAGCCGCGACCCCTTACGAGCCGCGACCGCAAGGGAGCGGCTTCTTCCAACCGCTCCCTTGCGGTCGCGGCTCGTTGGGGAAACCACTTCGCAGCGTTCCCGACTGCTACGCCGTCAGCGGCTTCAAGGCACGAACGCTGAAGAGAAGATATGCGGCGTGCAGCGTGACGGCAGCGGCGACGACCCACAAGAGCCAGCGCACGAGCGCCAGGATTTCGACCGCGTTCTCCGACGTTTGCGGGAGCGCGGCATGAATCTGTTCGAGGTTGCTCCCCAATGCATCGAGACTATGGGCCTGCTGTCCAATCGCGGACTCCTTGCCCTGCTCGCTCTTTTGCATCGAGCGCAGACGGGCCGCCGAGTCGAGCAGTCCCTGCCGTGCATCGGGCCACGATTTTTCCGCCGACGCGAGCAAGTCCTGAGCCTGCTTCAGGCCGGTCGAGATGTCCTTGAGTCGTTCCGTCTCGCGCAGAATGCGGTTGAGGTCCTTCGCCAGCAGCGGCAGGTCCTCGGCGAGTCGCGCGGTATTCCGGGGCAGAGCTTCGAGGACTTTTTCGAGTTTGTCCTGATTGTTGACGGCCTTGCCGAGCATGTCGCGGACCTGTCCCACGGCCTTGCGGCTCTCGTTGAGCGAGCGCTGAATGTGCGGCAGGTTGGCGGCCTGCGTATCGAGTTCCTTGCCGGCCTCGCGGATGGCCTTCGCTCCCTTGCGCATGCCCTTGGCGACGTCCTCGCCGTCGGGCCAGAACGCCTTTTCGTCGATCTCCGGCCTCAGTCCGTTGAACTTGATGACCGGATAGGTGAAGCTGGCCAGCCGTTCGATCTGTTCGGCACCGGTGTCGAGCGAGCCTTCCATGCCCTTGAAGCCTTCGCGCATGGTCTTGAGCCGTTCTTCGGAGACCATCAGCGATACCTTGTCCATCCCCTCGCCGAACTTGCCGAGACTGTCGTGAATCTCCTTCGCTGCCTTGAGATCGGGAGGAGCGTCCTTGAGGATCTGGCTCAGCAGCAGAGCGTCCTTCTGGAAGGTCTCGATGGCCTTTTCGAGCCGTCCCGCCGAGCGCGAGGCGGCGGGCGCAACGTCGTCCTGAAGGAAGGCGGCCAACTCAGCGGTCCCCTGACGCAACTGGCGGATCATGGCCGGATCGAGAGCGTTGGCCCACGCCTCCATGCCCTGCGCGACGCTGCCGAGGACCTGGTCCTGGCTGTCGCGCAGGAGCGTAACCTGTGTGCCGGCCTCGCCGGTCAGTCCTTCGACGCGCTTGAAGGATTCCCGCACCTCCGCTCCGCCCGGCAGCTTGAGGCCAAGTATGACAAGCAGGATCGCGGCAGTCACTTCGAGCAGACCGAGACCGAGAAACACAGTACGGCGCATGATGCACCTCAAAGCGGGAGAAAGGAAGTCCCTCTCATTCTACTCAGCGCGAGGTGAAGACGAAACGGCGCGCCCCTTCTTGCCGCTTGCGGCGTAGCGCGCGGCCCGCTACTTCGCAAGCGGCAAGAAGGGTTCGCGCCTCGACGATTTTTCTTCCCTTCCCCTTCCCCCCCGTCTATCTTCACCCCCATCAGCATCTTTCTCCGCAACGGGAGTTCTTCCCATGGCCGGCAAGGCTCGTCCCGCTCATGTCTCCGTTGCCCCGACCAATCCGCGCAGCGCCGAACAGTCGCAGCGCTTCGACGTCGCGGAACTCTATCGCGGTCCCGCCGCCGTCGAGGAAGCGACACAGACCGAGACGCCGCTCGACGAACGCCTTCGCCAGGCTTATTTCTGGATCGTCAACAACGCCATCATCAGCCCGCACTACGACATCGAATACAACGAAGGTCCGCCGCAGACGTTTCAGTTCGGGACCACCAGCACCATCCATCTGCCATCGGGACAGTCCTACTCCAGCTTCGTCCTGCTGCCGGTGCTCAACTTCGCCGTCCGCAAACGCTGCCTGTTCATCGGCGGCCCCGGACGCGGCAAGACCGCCAGCGCTATCCTCATGGCCGTCCTCGCCGGCTACAGCCTCAAGGACATCAAACGCGCCATCCAGCACGGCCAGCCGCAGATGACCATCGCCGACCTGCTCGGCAATCCGCTCCCCTCCGACCTCGTCAGCGCCAAGAGCATGGACAGCGTCACCATCGCCTGGCGGCGCTGGCTCGGCATGCGCGTCAAGATCATCGACGAGTACAACCGCATCCCGACGCGCACCCAGTCGGCCCTGCTCACCGTCATGGCCGACAACTACGCCGAGATGCTCGATCAGATTTATGAGTGTCCCGAGGCCGCCTGGTATCTCACCGCAAACGACGACGCAGGCGGCGGCACCTATCAGGTCATCGAGGCCCTGCGCGACCGCATCGACGTCGTCGTCAAGGCGCTTCACTTCAATACGCGCTTCCTGCGCGAACTGCTCACCCGCATCGAAGAGGGCTACAGCCCCGAGAGCATTGTCCCCCGGCAGATCGTTTTCGCCGAGGCCGACAACGACCGCATGTATCGGGAGATCATGGCCGTCGCGCTGCCGCGCGAGCTGCGCCGACGGCTCGAATTCTTCGCCAGCCACTTCGAGTTCTTCGAGCCGGGCGGAGAGCAACTCGAATACAAGACGAAAGACACCGTCAAGGTCTCCGGCGGCGACCTGTCACTGCTGGCGTCGTCGGACACCGGCCGGGATCGCGTCAAGGACCTCGGCAGCCAGACGCGCAACGGCCCCTCCGTCCGCGCCTTGTTGACGCTCCTGACCTTCCTCAAGGGAATGGCCTATTTCCGCGGCAGCCGGGAGGTGTCGCTGGAGGACATGCGGCAGATCATCCCCTTTGTGCTGCACGACAAACTCGTGCAGGAGCCAGAGTCGCCCTATTTCGATGGGCCAGGCAACGAATTGTATCGCGTCGATCGTATCAGTTGGCTGCGCCGCCTGTTCGACCTCTCCTGCGCCGAGTTCGACCGCCTCAACCTCGACAAGGACGATCCCGTCGCCGAGTTGGAAGAGGAGTTCGAGCGCGGACTGCAAGGGCTGGCCGAGGCGGAAGTCCGTGGCCGGTTGGTCAAGATCGAACGGCTTCTCGGACAATGGGCCAAGGGCCGCAAGCTCTATGGCCATGTCTACGATGACCTCGTCAAACTGAAGTACCTGCACCAGCGCTACACCAATTATCTGCGATGGCTGACGTGGAAAACATGATCTCTCCCGTGTTTGCCCGCGCCCTGGAGGCGGGCCGAACGCGCTACAACACGCTCTTCAGCCAGGCTCGACGGGGCAGCGCACGCCTCGATGGGGCCGCCTACCTTGCGTTCCTGCGCCACAGTCTCGATCCCATTGCCGTCGCGGTCGAGGCGGCCGCTCCACGGCAGGTGGACGCCGTCATCGACGTCCTGTATGAGTTGTCGCTCGATCTCGTCGGCCAGGGCGTTCTCGGCAATCAGACCAGCTCTCCTGAAGTCGATCGCCTCTGGCCGAGCCTGTTCGAGGGACTGGCGGCGCATTTGGCTCGCGAGCCTCGCCGCCTCGCCGCCCCGCTCACGAATGGGCTGTACAACCTGGCATCGCAGCCCGGCGGGAAGCCGGAACTGTGGTGCAACCTGCTTCGTGCGCTTGGCCCTCACTGCGCCGATGCGACGACTCTGTTGCAAGCGGGACAGATTGCCGCGTGGCGCTGCGGCATGGCTCACTTTCGCGTCGGAGCGCTCGACCTGGCCGGCACACTCTCCCCTGAGGTAGTCCGGCTGGCACTTGCCCTCCCCGCGGAGGCTGACGTCTCGACCCTGCTCGGAAGGCTCATCGACGATCCCTGGTTCCATCCATCGCAGCCCGCGTCCGAGGCAGGGCTGCGCCGCGTCGCGACGGTCGGAGCGTTTCGCGGTTTCGGCGGCGTCTTTGTCCGCCCACCGCGCGTGGTCTATCGCGAGGGCTGGTTTCACGCCTTCGATGGCGTCTCTTCCTGGATCGTCGCCGCTGACGCCTTTGGAGCGACCTTCCATCGCGACGGCCAGGCGCTGCCGGAAGATGCATCAGGGAAGGTCTACATCATCGACCCGTCAGGGACCGTGCAGGGTCGTGGCCTGCAACAGCCCTTTCCCGAACTTGCCAGCAGCAGCAGTTGCGCCGACAGTCCAACAACGCTGGCTGTCACGTTGCCCTGTTCGCACTCGCTGTATCTCGTCAGTGGGGGCATCCGATGACCACTCTGACGCCGGAACTGGAGACCCTGCGCGAGGCCTGGACGAACGACTGGGCGGCAGCGCTGGCCATCTGGAGCCGGTTCACGAAGCTGTCGCTGCCGCGCTGGTGCTTCAGCGTCGAGGAGGAGGCGGGACAGGGACTGTCCGGCAGTTTCGCGATGATTCGGCTCCGCGACCAGGCCGTCGTCGTCAGCCTGCGTCAGGTCCAGGAGGAGGGACTGGAATCGTTCGGCGTCGAGGTGCTGGCGCATGAGATCGGCCATCACATCTACGTTCCCGGCAACATGCTCGAACAGGGTCGCATGCTGGCACGGATGCGCAAGGGCTTGCCGAGCAAGGAGGCCCTCGCCCCGCTGATCGCCAACCTCTATGCCGACCTTCTTCTCAACGATCGGCTCCAGCGCGACGCCAACCTCGACATGGCGGGCGTCTACGAGATCCTGGCTGGCGACTCGCGGAATCGTCTCTGGCGCTTCTATATGCGCATCTACGAAATCCTCTGGAGCCTGCCGCGCGGGAGTCTGGCGCGCGGAGAGATCGACCGCATCATGGAGGGCGATGCCGGGCTGGGGGCGCGGCTGATTCGCAGTTACGCGCGCGAATGGCTCGACGGCGCGGGCCGATTCGCCGTCCTGGCGCTGCGCTATTTGCTCGAACCCTCTGATGAAGGCGAGGGCGACGAGGGAGACGCGGAAGGAGAGTGCGCAGGCACCGGTAAAGGCAAGGGGAAGAGAAAAGGCAAGGGCAAGGGAAAAGGTCAGCCGCTGAACGGTCCCGAGGACGGGCTCGGCGGCTGGCGCGACACCAACGGCGACGGCACCCTGAGCGATCAGGACGTTCCCGCCGGTCTCGCGGGTCTGGACGCGAACGAGGCCGACAGCGTACACCATCCCGGTCTCGACTCCGACCTGACCGGTCTCGACGGGGATGAGGACGAAGACGGAGACGAGGCGGGTGATGGAACCGGTAGACAAGAGAAGGATCGACGTGGTCCGGCCCTGAACGCGACGAGCAAGGGCGGAGGGCCAGGACAATATCGCGAGCCATTCGAGTACGGACAAATCCTGCGCGCGCTCGGACTTAACCTGTCCGAGCATGAGACAGCGGTGAAGTATTATCGCGAGCGCGCCCTGCCCTATCTGGTGAAGTTCCCCGTCCGTGAGATGCCGCGCGCCACCGATCCGTTGCCGGAGGGACTCGACATCTGGGACGCGGGCGAGTCACTGGAGAAGGTCGATTGGCTCCAGAGCGTGTTGTACAGCCCGATCATCATTCCGGGCGTGACGACGGTGCAGCGCACCTGGGGGACGGCCGAGGGACAGGAGCCGGAGAAGAGGCCGGTCGATCTCGACCTGTACGCCGACTGTTCGGGGTCGATGCCCAATCCGCAGACGAGCGTGTCGTATCTGGCCCTTGCGGGAGCGATCATCGCGCTATCGGCGCTGCGAGTCGGCTCGCGCGTGCACGCGACTCTGTGGAGCGGAACGAATCAATTCGACAAGACGAATGGCTTCGTCAGTGACGCGACACAGGTGCTGCGCGTCCTCACCGGCTACTTCGGCGGCGGCACCGCGTTTCCGATCCATGTCCTGCGCGACACGCACGCCACTCACAAGCCGAGCGACCGGGCCGTCCATGTCCTGGTCATCTCCGATGACGGCGTCACGACAATGTTCGACAACGACGAGCGCGGCGACAGCGGCTGGGACGTGAGCAACAAGGCGCTCGATCAGGCGGGCGGCGGCGGGACGATGGTCCTCAACCTGAACAACGACTGGAAGAACGATGCGAACCTGGTGAGGGCGCACGAGCGAGGCTGGCAGATCTTCCGCGTGCAATCGTGGGAGGACCTCGTCGCCTTCGCGCGGGCGTTCAGTCAGGCTCACTACGGCCAGAAGAGCAAGGACCATGGAACGCGAAGGCCCCATGCTTGAGAGTTTGACGCGCCGTCTGGCCGAGACGCCGACGGACTTCCTTGCGCCTCCTCTGATGGGCGCGAAAGGCGCGATCGATGTGGCCGCCGTCGTGTCGGACCTGCTGCGCGATCTGGGCAGCGATCCACTGCCGGCGAGCGATGTCGAAGCGTTTCGGCCCGCATCGAGCAAGGAGAGCAAGCAGCGCAAACGACTGCGGGCGGTGCTGGTATCAGTCTGGCTGTTCCACGATGCCTGGTTTCGCACGCGCGGCATCGACGGCGCGACAGTGCTGACATTCCTGAAGGAGACGGTGCCGGAGCTGGCCGGCCTCGTGTCGGCGGATGGACTGGTAGCCGACGCGGATCGGCGCGAAGAGTTAGTTCGACTGGCGCTGAAGGCGCTGGGAATGCGGCCTGCCGGAGAGACGCTGGAACAGGCGTCGGATCGTTTGCAGACGTTGAGCAGTCTGGAGCGGAAGCGAGTGATCGAGGAGGCGACCCAGGCGGAGGAGCGGGCGCGTCAGATTCGCGAGGCGATGGCCCTGACCGCCGCTCAGGAAGCCGCCGCCCAGTACAGCGAGCAATGACTCACGTCGCCGCCGCGCGGCGCAGACGGTCGCGAATCGCCAACCACGCTCCCTCCTCCGGCGGCGCCTCGACGACAATGGCGTCGAATCCTTCCTCATCGAGTTCGTGCAACGTCGCATACAGTACCGCCGCATACCCGACCGCATCAGCCGGCATCCGAACGATCCGCACTCCCGGCAACGGCTCTCGCCCTTCGCGCGTCAGCAAGACGACGCGTCCTCCCGCTTCGGACAACTCGCGCACTCGTTCTGCAGCACCCTTCTCGAACAACTCCAGCGGAGTCCTCGGAGCATAATGACGCGACAGCAGACCCGGCGAGGGAGCGATCTCTTCGTCCATCGGCTTCACGATCTGTTCGATCGGTCCAACAATCGCCTCAATCGCCGCCGGGGACAACAGACCGGGTCGCAGCAGACGCACCGGCGAGACGCTGACGTCAACGACGGTCGATTCCAGTCCGCCCGTCGTCGGTCCGCCATCGAGGATCATGTCGATGCGTCCCTCCAGCCCGCGCAGGACGTGACGGGCCCATGTCGGCGACAACTCCGTCGAGCGATTGGCGCTTGGCGCGGCAATCGGAATGCCTGCGGCGCGGAGTAAGGCGAGGGCCACCGGATGAGCGGGCAATCGTATCGCGACGGTTGGTCCGCCGGCCGTGACGACGTCCGGCACCGTGTCGCGCCGCGGCAACACGAGGGTCAGCGGACCCGGCCAGAACCGCTCGGCCAGCCGTGCCGCCGATTCGGGCCAAGCTGTCACGAGGGTATGGATCTGTTCCAGATCCGCGATGTGGACGATGACGGGGTTGTTGGCGGGCCGGCCCTTGGCAATGAAGATGCGCTGGACGGCGTCCGCGTCGAGGGCGTGAGCGCCGAGTCCATAAACGGTTTCGGTCGGAAAGGCGACGAGACCGCCTTGACGCAGCACCTCGGCCGCGCGGGCGATCGTATCCGGATCGGGAAGCAGGGGATCGACAGGAAGAAGGGAGGTAATCACGTCAGCGTTCCCGCTTGCGGCGTAACTCTTAGAGCCACGCCGCAAGCGGCAGAGTGGCTCAACGGTTTTTCAGATAAACCTCGCGGACTCGGACGTCGTGGGCCGTGCCGCTGCGGAAGACGTCGAACTTCGTCTCGTGAATGCGCTTCTCGTCGCGAAGCCCGTTGTACCTTCGGGCTGTGTGGTCCAGTTCGAGTTCGAGCAGCCGATCCTCGAGTTTCTTGGGGAAGAAAGCGACAAAGAAGCTGGGCTGAGTCGCTTGCTGGTGCGGCACGACAGACAACAGGGCGCTCACCGATGCCGGGGTGTTATCGACCCAATAGATGCGATCGAGTTTGGTCACGTCCTCGACCTTGGCGGCATTCGGATTACGCAGATCGCGAATGAGAAGGAACCGGTCGCTTGCTCCCTGAACGGGGATGGCGACCATGGCGCCGAGGCCGGTCAGTTGAGCGAGATAATCGCGGCCGTCGGTGGTGTTGAAGGTCATGCCCCAACGAAGGATTCGGATCTCGCGGGGACTCAGTTTGTCCTTCCCCTCTCCCTTGCCGCCGCCGTCCCCCTTGTCCTTCCCGGTGTCACGGCCGCCATCCTGACCGCTGCCGCCTCTGCCCTTGCCCCCGGCTCCCGGATTGATGGTCTTCCGCAGCGTATTGCGGACATCGTCAGCGAGGTCGGTGAAGGTGTTGAAGGCGCGGGTCCCGCCGCCCTCCTTCGCGAGGTAGTGGGCAATCGTCTCATCGTCGGCGAACTCTTTTCGCATCCCTTCCTGCTTGGCGGGACTGATGGTCTCCACCTGGGGAGGGGTAGGGCCGATTTGCTTTTCGCTCCCGCCCGTTTCAGTGTCACCATCTGTGCTTCCTTTCCCTCCATTGCCGCCGGGACCGCCGCCGTTGCCGCCCGGACTTCCACCGCCGCCGCCGGAGAGGTCCAACTTCACCGGATCGACCGACAGCGAGCGCGTCTCTTCATCGACCTTGAGGATGCTGTTGATCCACATGATGAGCAGCAGCAGGCCAATGGCCAGAATGTGCAGTACGGTCGAGGTGACGCCGGAAAGGGGGGCTTCGCTATGAGGCGAGTAGCGCACCCAGAATTTTTCTTCGGGGGGAATCAGCGGTTGCGAAGTAGATCGCGGTGCGACGACCGGAGTACTGGTTGACATGGCTCACCCTGGATCGCGAACGAGGGAAGTATTAAATCCTCTCCTTGAAGGATAGCTGATGCGACGCGCGAAGGGCAAGAGAAATGTACTTTCTTGCCGCTTGCGGCTTAGCAATGGTTTCCAAACGAGCGGCGTCCGCTTACGAGCCGCGACCGCAAGGGAGCGGCTTCTTCCCAACCGCTCCCTTGCGGTCGCGGCTCGTGGAGGCACCTGTGAATCGGCAAGAGGTAATTTCTCGACAACTCCTGTCCGGATCGATCAATCTGAACAGAATGAGCTTCGGACATTTCAGCAGGAGAGCGGCGAATGAGCGAGGGCGAAGACAATCCACAGGCTCCCGATATCACCCGGCTGGCCATCGCCGTCGAGGGCGGCCTTATCGTCGTGGCCTGGTGCGCCGGCTGGGCCGTCGGACAGTTACCGCTGGAGTTGTTCTTCTGGGACACGCACGAGGCGCTATTGGGATTGGCCGCGACGCTGCCGATGCTGGCTCTGTTCTTCGCCTGTCTGCGCTGGCCGATTGGACCTCTGAAGTCGATGAAGGAATTCTGCGAGCGGGTCATTCGTCCGATGATGGCCCCTTGCACCCTGCTCGATCTCGCAGGCATCTCACTGCTGGCGGGACTGGGCGAGGAGATGCTCTTTCGCGGTGTCTTTCATGCAGCGTTCGCGACCTGGACCGGGAACGTCTGGATGGGGCTGGTGCTGGCGAGCGTGTTGTTCGGCCTCTGTCATGCCATCACCACGGCCTACACCGTCCTGGCGACGGTGCTGGGAGCATATCTCGGCTGGCTCTTTCTGCACACGGGCAATCTGTTGCCGTCCATCCTGGCGCATGCGGTGTACGACTTCATCGCCCTCGTCATCCTGGTCAAGGCAACTCGACCTCCGCCGGCGCCAGGACCATCGGATCGTGACTTTCCGGAGGCTTCTGCAACTTGATCTCACGGACGCGCCAGCCGCCGTGCCGCAGAGTTCCCTTGAACGGCGGCTTGCCAGTGACGTTGCCCAGCAGTTGAATCGCCGAGGGATCGAATCCCGCCGGAACCGAAACGGGATCGCCTTCCGTCTGAGGCAGCACCGATTCGAGAACGAGATGCTTCTTGAGGGCAGCCTGCGCCTTGGGCTGAAGGTCCTTCATGGCGGCTCCGACCTGCTCGTCGCCTGCCCCGGCGATGTTCTCCATCAGGAAGTCGATGAGCCGGCTCTCGCGCTGCAACACCGCGAGCATCCACAACGGCTCTCCTGTCGGCTTGGGCGGAGGAGGCGGTGGCGGAGGCGGCGGTGGATGGAGGATGTCGCGCACCTTGCCGGCGATACCAGCGTCCTGGCGCACGCGCTGAAAGGCCTCCAGCGCCAGGCCGAAGCGCGTGAACCCGCCCGTGGCGACGAGATAGAGCAGAAGCAGAACGACGGCCCCGCCAAATCCAAGAGCCAAGGCCAGAATGGGATCCATGAGTATGCCATCTCCCGAAAACAAGAAGAATGCCTGAAGCGTCGGGAGATGTTCTATCGGCACGACAAACCAATGAGCAGCCCCGTCCCCGGCTCACGACTTGTTCGAGGCGCTCTCCAGGCGCGTGACGATTCCCGTCGCGCCATCCAGTTCGACGATATCGCCATCCTTCAGCCAGCGTGTCACGCCGGTGATTGACACAATCGCGGGAATGCCCATCTCGCGGGCCACAATCGCCGAGTGCGACAGCAGACTGCCACGCTCCACCAGCAGCCCCGACGCCGACGGAAAGAGCATGATCCAGCCAGGGTCCGTCCGCTCGGCAACGAGGATGTCGCCCATTTTCAGCGTCGCGTTGCGCGGATCGGTGATGACGCGTACCGGCCCGCGCACGATTCCCGGACAGCAGCCCATACCCTTGAGCGTGTCGCCGAACGGTGTCTCGACCGTCTTCGCTCGTCCCTGAAAGGCGTTGCCCTGAGCTACCATGCCATGCGTCTCGAAGCGATCCGAGGGCGGCGGCAGAGTCCGCCAGCGCTCGAACTCGGCTTTCCGCAGCGAGGTCAGCCCCTTGAGGTCCGTCGTCGTTCCCGTGCCATCGACGAAGCCGAGACACTCCTCCACTTCGAGATAGAAGACGTCGCGCGGATGCTCCAGCAGATCGACGGCGTACAGTTTTCGGCCCAACTCAAGCAGGATGTGCCGCACGCGGCCGAACAGACGAGTTCGCTCGAAGCGCAAGTTCTCGCGGTCGCGCACTCTGGCGCGAGCGTTCTTCACCACCCAGCCGAACAGGAGACGCCGCAGCGGGTGGAACCGCAGCGCGCCGCGCACACGTTCCTCAGCCTTGCGGCGAATCTCGGCCTCCTGACTCACCAGGGGCGGAGCCGTCCCCAAGGCCAGCCGTCGAGCGAGTTGACCGACGGAGCGCAATAGCGTCAAGGGATCGTCGAACAGCGTGGCGCTCTCCAACTTCAGTTCTTCGAGACAGCGATCGCCGAACTTTTCGAGATAGTCGCGGTACTCAGTCCGAAAGGCGGGGACGGCGTCCATCGCCTGCTCGATTCGCTCCAGACTGGCTTCGCAGAGTGCATTGACGAGAGCGGAATGCGGGGCCGCCTCACTCGCCAGCCGCCGGACGCGGTGGGCCGGCTCGGCCGAGATCATGCCGCCCTCGCCGCAGAGCAGATCGTTTTGCAGTGTCCCCGCATCGTCCCCGCACCACTTTCGCGTCAGTTTGCCGAGCAGGCCATAGAAGATCATCGCGAAGAAATCATTGATGAGCGGCGCGTCCCAGCGCGTCAGCAGCTGGCTTTCGAGATGGCGATAATACTTGACCAACTCGTCGGGCCGCATCCCAGAGAGGTCGGGACGCTTTCGGCCCAGCGCCGCATTGAGGCGTTCGTAGAAGCGACGGATTTGCCCGCTCATCGTGAATTGATGCCGGATCATGGCCGCGATGCTGCCGAACAGACGAAAGCGATCCTTGACACGTTCGCCGAAGGTCGAGCGCGTCATCTCCTCGACCAGTGCTTCGGGCAGGGCTTCCTTCACGCCCATCATCTGCTCCATGAAGCCTCGATTGGCCTTGAATCCCGGCAGCAGTGTCAGCAGACGATACCAACTGAGCAGGTTGTAGTACACACGTCCGCGGATCAGGCCGAGCATGTGACGGAAGACCTCGGCACTCGCCTCAATCTTCGACTCCGGCACTTTCAGCATCCGGCAGAACTGCCGATAGACTTCCTCGTAGGCCTTGCGCGCGAAGGAGAAGGTCAACGGCGTCGTGACGCCGTTGTAACTCTCGGCGATGTTGCTGTTGTCCCAGAGATTGAACGCCCCTTCGGGATCGACCACGTTCGCCAGGGAGGTGATGGGCCGCGACTGAAGCAGGAAGAGTTGCCCGCCTTCCATGGCCCATTCGATGTCCTGGGGCCGGCCGAAGTGCTGACCACAGCGGCGCACGAGGTCGGCGACAGCCTTCACCTGCTCGTCCGTCAGAGCGGGCCGTGATGCCTGCTCGGCAGACACCTCGACGGCGACGACGCCCTCGACGCTTCCCGGCGCGGGACGATGCGCGAAACGCTTGTCGGCTATCGTTCGCTCGACAACGGCCCCTTGTTGATCGACGTGAAACGTATCGGCGTCGGCATCGCCGGAGACGAGCGCGGAACCCAGCCCGAGAACGGCGCTGACGACGGCGAGGTTGCGCCGTCCGCTGACCGGATCAGCGCCGAAGGCGACGCCGGCGACGTCGGCGTTGACCATCCGCTGCACGAGGACGGCGGGAGGATGCGGCGTCAGGGGCAGGCCATGTTCTTGACGATAAGCGACGATGCGTTCACTGAAGCCGGAGCGCCAGACGGCAACGACCTTCGCGCTGACGTCCTCGGGACGGACGAAGAGAAAACTATCGAGTTGACCGGCGAAGGAATGCTGAGCGCCGTCCTCGTCCGACGCGGAA
>JBBRIK010000012.1:0-14582 GCA_038221045.1 Gemmatales bacterium | reverse complement strand
GGCCGGGGGATGCGCTGGGACGGGGACAACGCCGAGAGCATCATGGCCCTGGAAGCCCTGGAGCAAAGCGGCTCGTGGAACGCCTATTGGGAGAGGCAGCTCTGCCTCGCCGTCTGACTCCCGAAAGATTTGCCACACCCCTTCCTTCCGACGCGACGCGCCGGCGACCGGCGACCCTCCCGAGCATTCGCGTTGACCGATGCGAGGCGTTTGCGTACTATCCCGACCCGCTCTGGGGATCATCGTCCGCCGGAGGTCTGGCGGTCTGCGCAAGAGGGCGCGGTCTTGCGAAAGTGGCTCGTCCGAGGTCTGGTCTTCTTCACCCTGGGGGGCATGGTCCTCGCTGGCCTGCTGTACCAGTACTGGACCAATCCGGAGGCGGTTCGCCGTAAAGTCCTCGCCAGCCTGCAAGCCGCCTTCCTCGATACCCAGGCCGACGTCGAGTCGGCTCGCTTGCGCCTCTTCGGAGGCATCGAGGTCAAGGAGATTCGCCTCTGTCGCAAGAGCGATCTCGACCGGAGCGACTTCCTCTACATTCCCTCGGCCACCATCTTTCATGACAAGGAACACGTTCTCGAAGAGGGCCTGCGGCTGCGCAAGGTGGAGATTCGCCGGGCCTGCCTGCGTCTGATCCGCGAGCAGGACGGACACTGGAACCTCGCCGACCTCCTGCCGCCTTCCGATCTCACCCGCTCTCTCCCCACCGTCGTCATTCGCCAGGGGCTGCTGCGGCTCGAAGATCGACGGACCGCTCCGGGCAGTCCGCCTCTCGAAATCCGCGACGTCTCGCTCACGCTCATCAACGACCCCCTCCTCGTCGTCACGTTTCAGGGAAGCGGCATCGTCGAGTCGCTGGGGACGGTCAAGATCAGCGGCCAGGCCGTGCGCGGCGGCGGACCGCTCACACTAAACATTGACGCGCCCGAGATGAAACTCGGTCCGGAAGTGGCGCAGCGGCTAGCCGGTTACAATGCGGACGCCGCCGTCCATCTGCGCCAGGCCAGCGTTCGCGGCAGCGTGTCGGCCCAGGTCACCTTCGATCCCAGAAATTCGCCCGCGCTTCACTACACCGCCCACGGCGATCTGAGCGACGGTACCTTCAATCATGTCCTGCTCCCCTGGCCGTTGGACCAACTGCGAGGTTCATTCCAGTGCTCCGACGGCGTGGTATCCATCGCCCGCTTGCAAGCATCGGCCGGCGCAACCCGTGTCGCGCTGCGGCTCGATGGCGTCCGGCTCGACAGTCCTTCCTCGGTCTGCTGGTCCGATCGGGTCACAAGCGCCGAAATCGAGGCGCGGCAAGTGCCGGTAAATCCCGAACTGTTCAAGTATCTCCCGGCCAGCCTGCAGACCTATCAGCAGGACTATTCTCCCTCGGGTACAGCGAGCGGAATCCTGAAGTTGCAGCATCTGGGGCCTGGGTTGTGGCGGCAGAACGGCACACTCACGGCAGACCAGATGCAAGGAGTGTATGCCGGGTTCCGCTATCCCATCCATAAAGTCACAGGCTCCCTCGGCTGGAAAACGACGTCGAACCTGGCTGCGCCCGCTTCGTGGCCAGGACTGCCCGACGACTGGGTGAGCCTCGATCTCAAGGGCGAGGCGGGAGGCCAGCCCGTCTTCCTCAAGGGACGCTCGGAGGGCGAACGGGGCATCGCTGGAGTACGGTTCGACGTCTGGGGCAACAATCTCCCGCTCGACGAAACTCTGCTCAAAACGTTACCGCCTCGCTCGCAACAGATCGCCCGCGATTTTCAACTCGCGGGCCGTCTCGATTTTCACGTCTTTCTGAGCCGCCCGCGAGGCCAGTCCGAGATCGACAAACGCTACCTCGTCTTTCTCCACGACTGTCTCGCCTGCTACTCCGTGTTTCCGCTGCCGCTATCCGACGTTTCGGGGACGCTCGAACTGCGGCCCAATTCGTGGGAATTTCGCGATTTCGTCGGCAAGCACAACGGCGGGCTGATCCGCGCTTCCGGGCACAGTTCCAACATCCCCGCCGTACCTGCGGGACAAGTCGTGCAGTCCTGGAACACCGTTCCGGGGACGATTCGCCGGGTCAGCAACAGTCCCGCCCAGAACGGCGATGCGGAGGAATCCGAACCGGCCGCGGCCCCGACGCGCGTCTCAGTTGAGATCACCGGCGAGAACCTGCCCATCGACGATGCCTTCAAGACCGCCCTGGCGCCGGGGCGAGAAGCGCTGGTCAAGGCGTTCAACACCTTCGCTCTCACCGGCCGGCTCAACTTCACCGCTCGCATCGACGATCTACCTAATCAGCCCCGCGACATCGACGTGAGCGTGAGTGTCGGCGGCTGCCGCATCAACCCGGCGTTCTTCCCCTATTCGCTGGAGGATGTCGCCGCCACGGTGCGCTACGCCAAGAAGCATGTCTGGGTGTCAGGCTTTCAGGGGCGGCACGGCAAGACGGTGATTCGCGTCGGTCAAGCCAGCGTCTACCTGCCGGACATCGGCGGCTTCTGGGCCAGGTTAAATCGCCTCGAGTCAGCGCAGCTCCATCTCGACGATGATCTGCGTCGAGCCTTGCCGCCTGGCCTGTCGAAGCTCGTCCAGATGCTTCATCTCGATCAGCCCGTCCAGTTTTCGACCGTCGTGGTCATCAATCAACCCCCACTGGAAATCACGAAGCCAACGGTCTACTGGGACGCACTCATTCGGCTGAAGGACACGAACCTGCAAGCCGGCGTCGAGTTGAGCAACGTCACCGGCGTCGTCAGTTCCGAGGGTCTGCACAACGGCCAGCAACTCGAAGACGTCGCCAGCAATGTCTTCTTCAACCAGGCGACGCTGTTGAACCAGCCTCTGCGGAACGTCCAGGTCCCGTTGATTATCCGCAAGGAAGTGCCTGACGTTCTATCGATGCCGGACGTCAAGGCGGACCTGTTCGGCGGCACCATCGGCGGCGAGGCCCGGCTCGAATTCGGCACGATCTTCCGCTACGATCTGGCCCTGAACGCTTCGCAGGTGCAACTGGAGCAGGTGGGCCGGCACAACATCGGACAGAGTTCCGATCTCAGCGGGCTGCTCAATGCGGGCATTCATCTCATCGGCCAGGGAGGCGACCTGGACGGGCTGAAGGGACGCGGCCGGCTCGACGTTCCCAGCGGCAAACTGGCTCGCCTGCCCCTCTTGCTCGACCTGGTCAAATGGCTTGGGCTGAGGCTGCCGGATCGCACCGCCTTCGAGCAGGCCCACGCCGAGTTCCGCATCGAGGGACCGCGAATGCACATCACCGCGCTGGACCTGTACGGCAACGCCATCAGCGTTCGCGGGCAGGGCAGCCTGAAACTCGATGGCACCGATCTGAAGCTCGACCTGAACGCCGACTGGGGACAACTGACTCGTCTCTTGCCTCCGGGCATCAACTATCTGACGCGCGAGTTGTCCAACCAGTTGTTGCGGGTCAAGGTGCGCGGGAAAGTCGGCGAGTTGAAGTTCGAGCAGGAGTTGGTGCCGGTTGTGACCGATCCGCTGAAACGATTGTGGAAGGGACTGACGCCCGGTTCGCGTCCGCGAAACCCAGCGGAAGCGTCTCTGGGAAGCAAGAGGAGTTCGACATGTTCGGCAGCATTCTCCATCGGATGATCTTTCGCGAACTGATGCGTGTCTTCGTGCTCTGCCTGATCGGCATCACGGGGATTCTGCTGATGGCGGGCATCGTTGCCGAGGCGTCCCAGCAGGGACTCACGCCAGGCCAGATCCTTGCCGTCATCCCCTTGCTCATTCCCAGCACGCTGCCGTACACTATTCCCGCGACGACTCTCTTCGCCACCTGCGTCGTTTATGGACGCCTCGCCGCCGACAACGAGATTCTCGCCATTCGGGCCAGCGGCATCAACATGATCAAGGTAGTTTGGCCCGGCGTCATCATTGGTCTCATGACCAGCGTCGCCACCCTGGGACTGTACTACCACGTCATTCCATACACGCATCACCTCATGCGCAACATGTTCATCAACGACGTCAAGGAGGTGCTCTACGCCATGCTGCGGCGTCAAAACCAGATCACCTTCCCGCATCTGGAATACTCGATGTACGTCAAGGGCGTGCAGGGCCAACGCCTGATCAGCCCGACCTTCAAGCACCGCGACGCCAAGGGAGAAACCGATATCGTGGCGGTATCTCGTGAGGCCGAACTCCTCGTCGATATGAAGGCCAGATTGATTCTCGTTCACATGCGATTCGGAGAGGTCTTGAGTAAGGACGGCGCTACCGTGCAGTTCGACGACCGTATCTTCGACGTCCCCTTGCCGGATTCTCTGACCAACAACTTTCAACGTCCCCGCGACATGACCTGGCAGGAGTTGTTCGCGGAACACGACAAGCAACGAAAGGAAGAGACGAAGATACTCGACGAAATCGAGAAGGCAACGCAAGCACTTCCCACGTCGGGCTCGCCGACGGAAGAACAACAATTTCCGTTGACGGTCGCCAGGAACAAACTGAAGACCGTCCGCTCGACGATCAAGGCAGTGATCGCGGAGAAACACATGCGGCCGGCGCTATCTCTGGGATGCCTGTTCTTCGTCCTCATTGGCTGTCCGATGGGTATCTGGTTCAGCAAGAACGACTATCTCAGTTCTTTCATCACCTGTTTCCTGCCCATCGTCTTCGTCTATTATCCTCTCGTTCTGTGCGGGACGGGGATGGCGAAGGATGGCAAATATCCGCCGGAACTCACGATCTGGGCCGCCGACATGCTCATGAGCGTCATCGGCGTCGTGATGTTCCGGCGTCTGCTGAAGAATTGAACCATGCCGCCCCGACTCCCGCGCGGCCAGGGGGCCGCCGCTCTGACGAGACTGGCGCGGGGCCTGCTCGCGCATCCCGCGAATACGCGCCTGCGTCAGCGCCTCGTCCCGTTGCCTGACGCCGCTCCTGTGTTCTTCCAGGCGACGACTCTGCGTCTCTTCCGCTTGCTCGCCGTCGAACGAGGACTGCCGGCGTCGGCGAGTTTCTTCTCCCTCTCCCCTCTCGACGATGTGGAAACGTCGCGGCTTGACGAGGCCGATCGGCTGGCCATTCTGGCCCTTCTGCCATCGACCCTCGCCGGTCTGGGTGTTCTCCACGAGGAACTGCTCGCCCTGTCGCCGCGCCTCGACGTGGCACGCGGGACCTTCGACCTGGAGCCGGTTCGCGGCAGCACGCGCAAGCGCAGGGGATCGTATGCCACGCCACAACGGCTCATTGAACCTCTCCTGACCTCCGCGCTCGATCCGCTTCTCGACGATCCTCTGTCTCTGAAAGTCTGCGATCCAGCGTGCGGCAGCGGCGGCTTTTTGCTTGCGGCGGCACAGCGCCTGAGCCACGTCATTTCCGAGACGTCTGGCCACTCTGATGCGTTCCGCCATGTGGTGCAGCACTGTCTCTATGGCGTAGACCGCGATCCGCTGGCGGTCGAACTGTGCAAGCTCACTCTGTGGGAAGCGTCCGGCGGCGAAGTGCCGCTCTCGGCTCTTGACGCGCACATTCGCTGTGGCAACTCCCTCGTCGGGGTGTTGCCGGGCATGGAAGCGCAGGCCGATCCAGACATCTGGAGTGCGGCGCAGATGGGAGGCTTACTCCAGGAAGTCGCCGGTCTGCGCGACCGGCACGGGTTCTTTCACTGGGGGCGAGAGCTTCCCGACGTCTTCTGTCCGGTGAAGGGTGAACCTGGCTTCGACATCGTTCTTGGCAATCCGCCCTGGGAGCGGGTCAAGCATCAGCGGAGAGAGTGGCTCGCGGCCGGCGCATCCGGTAGCGAAGACGACCGGCGTCGAGCGGTGGAAGAGAGCCGGTTCCTGCGAACCTCGGGCCGCTTCCCTCTGAGCGCGCGCGGCGACCTCAACTACTATGGGCCGTTCGTCGAGACGAGCCGGATGCTTGTCCGTCTGGGTGGGCGAGTCGGCCTGGTCGTTCCCTCGGGGATTGCGACGGACGATTCGATGAAGGTCCTCTTTCAATCGCTGATGCGCAAAGACCTGGTCAGTTGGTACGACTTCCACAATCGCGGCCGGCTGTTTCCCGACGTTCAAGGCAACGTCAAGTTCGGCCTGTTGACCCTGGCGCGAGGAAAGCGACAGGGCTTCTCCACAGCGGGTCAACTCTCCGATCCGATCGAGCTGAACGACCCCGGACGTGTGGTCCTCCTCACGCCGGATCGTGTCGCCCGACTCAATCCGAACACCCAACACTGTCCCCCCTTCGCCTCCGCCAGGGATGCGGAACTGGTCGCACGACTGCACGAGCGCTTCCCAATCCTGATTCGCGACGGCGCTGCTCCGATCAATCCGTGGAAGCTGCGCCTCTGGACCATGTCCCACATGACGAAGGACGCGCCTCTATTCCAGCGCGAGGAGTCCCTACGCGCGGCGGGCTGCACCCTGGAGGGCAACGTCTTTCGCAAGGGCGCGCGCATCTGGTTGCCGCTCTACGAGGCGAAGTTGATCAAGTCGTGGACGCATCGAGGAAGCACGTTCGCCGGGGTTCCGGAAGCCAGGCGCTATGGAATCCATGCAGGGACGCAGCCCCTGACATCAGGGACGGAATGTGTGCTGCCGCGCTATTGGGTGGACGAGGCAACCGTTCGCGCTCGCGCCGGTGAGGCGCGTTGGTTCCTGGGGTTTCGCAACGCCATCAGCGCCGTCGCCGATGCCCACAGTCTTGTCGCGGCCATTGTCCCGCGTGCCGCCATCGGCAACAGCCTGCCGCTCATTGATGGTCCAGGCGCGCGGCAAACGTGTCTCTTGCTCGCCCTGCTGAACAGCTTTGTCCTCGACTACGTTCTTCGCCAGAAGGCCAGCGGCGGTAACCTCAACTTTCACGTCCTCAAGCAACTCCCCGTCCCTCCACCTGAGCTATTTGGAGAAACACTGTCCGAGTGGATCATTCGACGAGTGCTGGAGTTGACGTACACCGCCCACGATCTGACGGATTTCGCCCGCGCGTGCGGCTGGGATGGAGCGCCCTTCGGCTTTGACGAGGAGCGGCGCTGGGAGTTGTGCTGCGAGATCCACGCGGCGATGTTCCACGTTTACGGCCTGTCGCGCGACGAAGTGGAACATGTCCTGGGATCGTTTCCGGTGCTGGAGCGGCGTGAGCACCAGCGGTTCGGTTGTTTCCGCAGTCGCGACAGGATTCTGGACTTGTTCGAGGGAGAATCAGTCCTCGCCGCTTGCGGCTTAGCAGAGGATTGCTAAGCCGCAAGCGGCGAGAGAGGTTCCTTACCACCTGTAGCTGTACTGCAAGAAGAAGTAATCGGGCGACCGATTGCCGGCAGGATTCGTCCCGCGGATGAAGTCGCCGATGAACAGATGCGAGTAGTTCAGGAAGATATCGGAATGCTTGTCAATGTGGATGTTGGCGACCAGGTCCAACTCCTGGCCGACGTTGTCCCCGGCCCGGCCCGTCGCATCGCGGCGGATGGCATTGCCGCCCGCGTTGTACAGGGCGTCGCGCTCCTTATCCAGGTGGAAGACGTGGTACTGCACCAGGCCGAGAAGCCACTTCTTCGGATAGACCACGAACTGAGCGTTCAGGTCGTGAATGTTCTGCCGGCCGACCACGTCGATGAAGCCGAAGTAGTAGTGGCCGAACGGGAACAACTGATTGAACGTATGGACCCCGTTGGGAGAGTTCGGCGTCTGGTCGCCCGAGGCGTAGTCGTAGTAGAGCCAGAGTTGAGGGGTCCAGCAAAGGTCCTTGGCGTTGTAGCCGACGCCGCCCGTCGCCATTGACGCCAGGATCGACTGGTCGCGCTTGTCGCCCAACTGAATGGCCGCCTCGGCGCCATACATCAGGCCATTCTCTTCTTCGCCGTAGTAACGCCCACCCAGGGTATGGACGTTGTAAGGTCCTCTCAGAATTCGCTGGGCAGCCGGGACCTGCGGAGGCTGAGCGGGGCCGACGTTGGTGTTGTCGAGGAACAGGTAATACGCATCCAGGGTGTGGCCCTTCGACGGCTTGAACTTCGTCCACAGCCCGGCGAAGATCTGGTTGTTGTCCACCGAGTCGAAGTGCGACGGCGACACGGCAACCGGCTGCACGCAGAACGCATCGACGTCGAGCTTCTCGCTGTGCCAGTACGCCTTCGCTCCCTGGAAGGTGCGGCGGGTGTTGGCCCAGTCGAGCGCCGAGATCAGACGCTGCGAGCCGTAGAGCAGTTCCTGCCGGCCGATGCGCACATAGAGCGGATCATCGCCGATGTCGATCGTCCGGAATTCGAGGAACAGGTTCTGAAGGTCCGTCCTGTTGACGTCGATCGGCAGCGGGGCGAGGTCCTCCCGGCCGGTGCGAGCGTCGATCCCCTCAACGAAGAGTCGGACGCGATCGCCGATGGTCAGGTCGCCATAGACGCGTGTTCGGTACAGCTCGTAGGTATTGTTTCGACCGCTGAGACGGCTATCGACTTCGTTGTTGTAACGGAAGCGGAACTCGCCTCCGGTCGTGAACTTGATGTTGTCAGTGACTTGAATGCGTTTCAGGCAATCGAAGTAGTCCGTCTCGGTGTTCTTCGGATCGTCGAGGTAGCTCCAGTCGATGTCGAAGAAGTGGTGCGGGATGATGCTAAAGCGCGGGTAGGGATACTTGGGCGGCTTCTCGGAAAAGTCGCCTTTCAACTCATCGCAGAGCGAGTAGTAGCCGGGTCCGGTCGGCGTAATGGTCGGATTGCCGGGGCGAGGCAGCGGGGTGATGGGCGGGAACTTGCGAGGAGCGCCGCCTCCTGGGCATCCCTCCACCACCACGGGAGGCGCCTCTGCAGGGAGAACCGCCTCGACGGCAGGGACTAGCTTTACAGGGGGATCCTTGTCCAGCGGGGGCAGAGGCTTGACGGCAGGAGCGTCCGCCGCCGCCGGCATCACAAGGGTGTCTCCGGCCAGAGCGGTCCCACCGGCCAGGGCGGAACTGAGCAGAAATGAGGCAAACTTGCCGCTTCGGTTCATTCGGAAAAACCGGAACATGTTGAATCCTTCAACCAGATCGAGGGATGAAGCGAAGGTTTGAGAGCGGGTACGGTGTCCATGTGAATGTGCATCGGCATGCTCTGGATACATGAATGAGCGATGAAGCTCCTGCGCGCGGCTGGAAAAGAGGTTGACGCGCGCAGGGGAATAGAAATGAGGGTTATACCGGCCTCAGCCGCGAGCGATGCGGTCCAGTTCGGCGAGGTGCGGCGCGGGGTCGCGGAGGCGTCCCGCGGCTTCACGAGCGATGGCCAGATCGTCGTCGAGCGGTTCGCCGGCCTGGGCCAGCAGCCGGCACAGTTTGACACGACAGCGGGCTTCGTCATGGAGCCGGCCCTTGCCCGAGACCTGCTGCAACTCGAAACGGCGGGCCTCGACCGCTTCGTCGAGCCGGCCGCTCGCCTCGTAATAGGCGCAAAGAGCATCGTGATAGCTCGGCCCCGGCAACGCCTTGACGCGGCGGACGCGCGAGAGGGCCTGGCGAAGGAGTTGCTCCGCGTGGGCGACGTTGCCGTCCTGCCAGGCGAGTACGCCCTGCAGCAGCAGGAACTCGGCCAGTTTACGATGCTCGTCCTCGCGCCGGGCCACCTCCTCACCAGCACTGGCCCAGTTGCGCAGCGACTCCCAGTCCTGGCGACGCAGGGCGATCGTGCAGAGATCGCCGAACGCGAAAACGGCGTGATGATCGCCCGTCGTCGCGTTCGGATCGGCGTCGGCCATGTCGAGCGTCACCTCGGCCGACTCCTCCGCCACTTCGTACTCACCGCGAATCAGGGCGAACTCCGTCCGGCAACTCTGGACGCAATAGCGGCACTCCACGTCCGACGTGACCTCCTGGCTCATGAAGTCGAGCGCTTGCGTGATGGCGCTGGTGTGGCCGAGCGGATCGACGCCCATGTAAGCGTATATGAGGTCCTCATGCAGACAGATGCGCTGGGGAAGCTGCGAGCAGGACGGCTTGCGAGCTTCCAGCGCGGCGCGGACAGCGATATCGAGAACGGGCCGATAGTCGAGCAGATAGTGCATGTAGCACTGTAGGCGCCAGTGATCGAAGTGTAACACCCACCAGGGTTCGCCGAGCGTCTGCGCGAGCGTGCGGCCTTCCTCAAGAGCGGCGAGCATCAACTCGGGGTTGCCCTTGCCGTGGACAAACGCCTGCCGCTGCAACTCGTACAGCCGGAGGCGTTCCTCGTCTCCCTCCGCCCTGGCGCGGGCGACAAACTCATGAATCCAGTCCCATACGCTCATGATTGGTCTCCCGGTTTGCCGCAAGCGGCAGGACCTAGGCGTCAGTTCCCCTCTTCGCGAAGGAGGCGCTCCAGCTCCTCGAAATAGACCTGGGGGGCTCGAAGGGTCGAGGCCGCCCGGCGCGTCGTCTCGACCTCGGCCGCGATCGGTTGGTTCAGGCGAATTAGCGCCCGACAGATCTTGATTCGACAGCGGACGGCCTCATCATGGCTGCCAAGCTGTTCGAGCCGCGCCAGTTCGCGCCGACGCACTTTCAGTACCTGGGGCCAATCGTCGCCAAGCGCGTGATAGGCGCACACGGCGTCGTGGTACAGGTCCGACGGCGGCACGCCGAGATGGAGCAGCCTGTCCCTGGCCTGACGTCGCAAGCGCTCGCCCTGCTCCTGCTCACCAGCGTGCCGGGCGAGCACCGCTTGCCAGACGAGGAATTCGATCGCCTCCATGCGATGCCCCGTGTCCGTCGTCGCTTCCGCTCCGAGGGTACACCAGCGTTCCAGGTCGTCCCAGTCCTGCTCCTGCCAGGCGACGCCGCACAGCAGCGCGTAGACGTAGATGGAATGATGCGTGGCATCGTAGAGCGGCCCGTCCTGATCGGCCCAGCGCAGCGTCACCATGCACGCCTCGCGGGCTTCCGCGTACTCGCCGGCGGTGTAGTGAAAGCCTATGCGATTGCTGTGCAGGAGGTATTTCTCCTCTCCCTCGAAGCCAATGAGTTTCTCCAGTTCGTCAAGACCGGTACGGATCTCATGGGCGTAGCCGTGCAAGTCGAGTGCCTGATAGACGCACAGGAGCGTCCGGAGAATGGTGACGCGGAGGTTGAGCGGATCGTAAATCGGCTTGCGCGCCTCGAGAGCGTTGCGGATGGCCGGTTCCAGCACGCTCTCGTAATCCTGCTTGAACCACAGCAACATCGTGACGCGCCAGTGGTCGAAGAACAGCACCCAGAGCGGCTCGTGCAGCAGCAGCGCGAGCCGCCGGCCCTCGTCGTAGAGAGAGAGGGCGCGGTCGGGGTCCAGTTCGCGCACTGCGTAGGCTCGCGGATGGAACTCCCCGAGCCGCATGCGTTCGCTGTCGCCGCGATACTGGGCGTCGAGGCGGTAGTTGTTGATCCAGTCCCAGACGGTCATGGCCGTGTCCCGCTGACATGTTCCGCGCATTTCCCGTTTCGCCCGGCGAGCGGGGCCAGTAATGGCCCCGGTAGGTCGTCAAACCGGGGCCATTACTGGCTCCGCTCGCCAAACTCGCACAGGAGAACTAATGGGCGATCCGGTCGAGTTCCGCCAGCGCCGCTTCGGGCTTCTTCAGTCGTCGAGCTGCCGCTCGCGCCTGTTCGAGTACCTCGTCCAACGGCTCGAACAGTTCCGCGAGCATACGGCAAATGCGATTGCGCGTGCGACTCTCATAAGCGAAGCGGCCTCGATCCTTCACCGCGTCCAACTCGGAACGACGAACCTTGAGGATCTGCTCCTTCTCGCCTGCCAGCTCGTGAAAGGCGCACAGCGCCTCGAAGAAGCCCCGGTCCGGCGGCATCTGCAAACGCGACGCCTGATTGACGCCCTGGCGTGTATAACGCACTGCTTCATCGTCGCTTCCCGCCGCCCGCGCCGCGACGCCCTGCCACACAAGACAGCCCGCCAGCTCCATCCTGAGCTTGCTCTCGCGGGCCGCGGTTTCGCCGTCGCGGGCGGCGTCTTCCATCGTCGCGAAGTCTCGCTTGGGCCAGGACGCCTCACACAGGCCGCAATAGTTGAAGGCCGCGTGATGATCGACGCTCTCGCCGGGATTGGCCATCGACTCGGCCACCTCGTCGAACTGCTGTCCGAGCTTCAGCGCTTCATCGTACCAGCCCATCTCGATGGCCAGGTCGCGGCGGCTGCCGTGAACCAGAAAACGATCGCTGCCGTCCTCGGGTGCTTCTTTCGCCAGGTGGTCGAGCGTTTGCACGATCGAATCGAGATACGCGGCCGGGTCGATGCCGATGTAGGCCTCGACCAGGTCGCGCAGGATCGAGAACTTCAGCGGGAAGTAATCGTATTGCGGCTTACGGACTTCGAGAGCGTTCTGCACGGCGAGATCGAGGACGTTGCGATAATCGCGCTGGAAGAAGAGCAGACCGGTCACGCGCCAGTGGTCGTAGATCATGATCCACCACGGCTCGTTGAGCAGCTTGGCCAGTTTGCCGCCTTCCTCGAAGAGGGCCTGGGCGAGTTGCGGGTCGGTCTCGCGATGCTTGTACGCCTGCATCTGGAACATCGGCAGCATCTGCCGTTGTTCGTCGCCATTCTCGACCGCTTTCCTGTAGAAATCGCCAATCCAGTCCCAGATGGTCATGGTGTCCGCTCCTCGATGTACCTCCCCTTCCTCTTGCCGCTTGCGGCTTTGCAGTCATCGTCGCAGCAACCCTTCGATGGCCTGCGTAGTACCCGCGAACGCCTGCACGGCGTCGGCGGCCGACAGCATCCGGCCCGCGAACAGCCGGGCAATCTGATGCACCAGCGTCAGCACGCAGCCGAGCGTCTCGCCCTGGGGCGGCCTCTCCGCCAGACGCTTCAGCAGCGGGCAGGCGGCGTTCAGGTAGAGCGTGCCGCGCAGATCCGAAGCGCCGGAGAAGCGCTGCTCGACGTACTCCTGAATCAATCCGGCAAGGGGACTCGGCAGGTCGCCCGCCTCACGACTCGCCTCGGCCTCGCGGGCCAACTCCGCCCCCTGCGGATAGAGAATCAGCGCCGGTGCCTCGGCCGGCTTGAAGGTCGCTACCTGAACGCGGATGTCGTTTTCGCGATACCACTCGAGCAACTTTTTGAACGGCTCCTCGGTCACGGGCCGCAGCAGTTGATCGGCCTCGCCGTCGAGTTGCACCAGCGACACGTCGGCATGCCGGCTGGCGTATTTCTCCAGGAACGGCGTCACCGCGAACCACGAGGCATCAATGGCCGGCACATCGCGGCCCTCGGCCAGCATCTGCTCTTGCAGCGATCCCAGTTCGCGAGTGACGTAGTAGAGTGTGCCGCCACTGGCGTCGAGATACTCGCGCAGACTCAATAGCCCGCGGGAGGTGCGAAAGGTCACAATGTCCTCGACGCGCTCGAAGAACTCGTTATCGTTGACGGCCCAGCCGATGATGACGTCCGCGTGTCCGCGGACGATGCGTTTCCAGGTCGCCGGCTCCTCGCGAGCCAGTTCGCGCAGCCCTTCGCCGAGTTGCTGCTCGACCGATTGGCGGATCAGCTCGAAGTTCTCGTCCTGATGGATGCTCTCGCGCGACGCGGTCGGCTGGAGCAGCGGGCTGTCGATGATGCCGCGAACGAAACGGGCCCACGGAGGCAGCAGATCGCGTTCGCGCTCGCAGATGAACATGCGGCGAATGTAGACGGTAAGGTCGCCGAACTCGCGGACCGAGGCGACGGAGCCGGGCGGCACGAACAGGAAGCCCTTCATCGGCACCGTCAGCGAATCGTGGCCGAGGTTGATGCGGCGATCGCGCAGCGGCATCACCCAAAGCGATTCGCTGCGGAACGAGCGAGTGATGTAATCCTTGATGGCCTGTTCGGGATGGTCGGCCTCCCACGGCGGCGCGAGCAGGTTGACGGGAAGTTCCTCACCCTCGACGTGAATCGGGATGGGCAGGAAGTCGGCGAACTGGCGCACGGCCTCGGTGAGCGCCTTTTCCTGAAGAAGGAAGGCGGAAGCGGGCTTGAGACGCAGCTCCACCGTGGTGCCGATCTCCTCGCGCCAGGCCGCTTCCATCGCGTAGTATTCGTCGCCGGAGGACTGCCACTTGTAACAGGGGCCGCCCTGGAACGACCGCGTCAGCAGGGTGACTTCGGAGGCGAGCAGGAAGGCGCTGAGAAAACCGAGACCGAACTGGCCGATCAGTTCGCCGGCCTCTGCGGATTCAGACATCGACAGACGTTCGCGCAGTTCGCGCGTGTAGCCGCGTCCGATGGTGGCGAGGTAATTGGTGATCTCGTCGGCGGTCAGGCCAAAGCCGTTGTCCGCGATGCTGAGGACGCGGCGTTTGGGGTCGATGGACAGGTCGATACGCGGCTCGTAGTCCGGCTCATTGCCCTCGACGCGGCGGCGGACGCAGGAGTCGTGAGCGTTCTGGATCAGCTCGCGCACGCCGACCTTCTTGCTCGAATAAAGATGCTCGGCCAGCACCTTGAGCAATCCCGGAAGATGAAGGTTGAATCGCTGACGATCGCTCATACGACGCCTCCCCTGCTTCGGTTAAGGACATGTAATTTATTAACTTCCCCTTTTGACCTTTTCGGCACGGCGTTTTTCCGGTAGTCTGGGGGGACTACACGAGACAGACACCCCGGATTGGGCAGGACGCCGTCATGAAAGCAGCCTATTCTCCGACGACCG
>JBBRIK010000011.1:0-14614 GCA_038221045.1 Gemmatales bacterium | reverse complement strand
CAACATCCCGGCCTTGTCTCCCGCCAGGATTGCGTCCCGTACCGCATCGCGATAGGGGTGGCCATCAACCGCCCGGAGGACCGCTCGGTCCTCGGTGGTCGGGTCGGTCCGCAGGCACCGGTCCAGGGCCGCAACCAGGCGTTCCCGGATGGCCGACCGAGCCATTCGTTCGCCCGCCTCCTCCGCGGAGACCTGCCCAGGAGTCGCCCCGAGCCGGGCGAATGCCGCCCGCCAACGCCGGAGGACTTCCCGCCGGTCAACCGGGCTGGTTTCGGACACGACCCAGCGATCCTGATCGATCACGTCCAGTTCCCGGAGGACGGTCAGGTCAACTCGGGCGGCGTCTAGACTCACGGGTAGGTCGTCGTAGCTCCCCTCGGGCAGACGCCGCTCGGCCTCCGCCAGGGCCGCCGCCGCCCGATCCGCGTCGCCGGCTCGCAGCGCGTCCTCGCCTGCGTCCAGCAGGGCGGTCAATGCCTCCACGTTCCGTTCGACCCGCGTGCGCTCCTGCGCCCCTTGCCGGTCCCGCCACCAGGCAAAGACCCCGCCAATCGCAACCAGCAGCAGGACGGCAGCCGCCAGGGCGAGCTGGACGCGGCGCCGCTTCCGCTGCTCTCGGGCCTCGGCCTGCGCCTTCACCTGATCCAGTTCTGCCGCCCGCGCCCGCTGTTCCGCCGCGGCTCGCAGCCCGGCCACTTCCTTCGCCACGTCCTCGCCGTTCCGGGGCCGGCCGGCCGGGTCGAACGCCAGGCAGCGCTTCGCCAGGGCGATCAACTCCGGCTCGGCCGCGCATTTGTCCAAGCGGACGAAGCAGTCGGCAAGTTGGCCGCGCACCGCCATCAGCCGGACGGACTCAGCGTCCTTGCCGACGTAGGGCGGTTGACCGGTCAGGATCACGGCGAGGATGGCCCCAAGCCCGAACACATCGGCCCGCTGGTCTATCCGGTCGGTCTCCCCGCCGGCCTGCTCCGGGGGCATGAACGCCAGGGTGCCGAGTACGCTGCCGGCCTGCGTGTACGGCCCGTCTGACTCGCGCATCGACCGGATCTCAGTTCCGAGAGTTTCCTCCGGCGGCGGCCCCGGTTCGCGAGCGGCACGACCGCTCGCGACTTTCGCCAGCCCCCAGTCCACGACCTGTACTTCCCCGAAGCGGCCGACCATGACGTTGTCCGGCTTCAGGTCGCGGTGGACTACCTGGTGGTCGTGGGCGAACCCGACGGTTTGGCAAACTTGTTCAAAAATGGCGAGGAACCGCCAGTGTTCCGAGGAGGGGATCGGACGGGCCTTGAGGAGTGCCGCCAGCGTGCCGCCCTTGACGAGCTTCATCGCCAGGAACGGGCGGCCGTTCGGGAGGGTGCCGAGGTCGTAGACGGCGGGGATGCCGGGGTGCTGGAGTTGGCCGGTCACCCGGCCTTCTTCGACGAAGCGGCGGGCAACGGCGGATGCGGAGTCGAACCTGTCCTGGAGGACCTTGACTGCCACCTCCCGGCCGAGCAGGCTGTCGGTCGCCCGGAAGACTACGCCCATGCCGCCCCGAGCGAGTTCGTCGAGAAACTGATACCGGCCACCGGCCGGGGATATCGGGGAGTCCGGGGAAGCGAGCCCGTTCGGCGCGGCACCTGGGATATCTCCGTCGTGGCCCGTTCGCGTGACGAGTTCGGACATGGCCCTACCCTTCTCAACGATCTAAACTGGGAAGCCGAAAGAACCCATTCAAGCAGTGGCGTGGGAATCGGAGAGTGTCACGTTCCCCAATCCACCCTCGCCCCAGAAAAGCTTGCCCTGAACACCACGTCCAGCGTAGCAGTACCCTGGCCGACAACCCCATTGTTGCCATCGAAATCGGCAAGTACAAGTTAAGAAAGGAAAGAAAGGCGGATAGACCTCGATGTATTCACCAAGTCGTAAGTGTGGTGGTGGATTTGCCTTACAGCAACTGTGCCTGTCGATTTTTCTTCCCTCCTCGCGTCGATTGACGTCTACAGCAAGCAAGGGATGTTTCAAGACCCCTTGCTTGCGCGGCGGGCTATGATGATCGGATGGTGTTGTCCAATGCCCTGAAGAGAGCACCCATGTATTACCACATTATCTGGACGGCATACGGGACGTGGTTGCCAGGCGATGAACGCGGCTGGATGCGCAAGGGAGAGCCGGCCATCCAGGGTCCCAACCCCGAATTGGAACGAGCCTGTCGTGATGGAATGAGCGAAGAAATGGTGTTGCTCGACGAGGCGCAACAACAGATCGTCGCCACCACGATCCCGGATCACTGCCGGCATCGCGGCTGGGTGTTGCTGGCCCTGGCCGTGAAGCAGAATCATGTCCACGTCGTGGTGGAAGCAGACCGAGCCGGCGAGGACGTGCGCGATCAGTTCAAGGCGTGGTGTTCGAGGCGGTTATCCGATGCCGCGGGGCTGACGCAAACAAAGACGAAGACCGGCGGCCGGCGGCGCTGGTTCACCGAAGGCGCTTATATCCGACGGATCGAGAGCGAAGAGTATCTCCAGGAAGCAATCGCATATGTCGAGAAACAAAAGTAGTTCATAGCCCGCCGCGCGAGCAAGGGGCTTGAAAACACCCCATGCTCGCGCGGCGGGCTATGGATCTATTTCTCATCTTCACTTCCGCTTCTTCGTTTCCACCGGAAACACCTTCAACACTTCGTCGCCGTAGTGATTGATGACCTTCACGGCGATCTTGCCCGATTCCGGTTTCTTGAAGGGCCGGCTGACCGTGCTGTAGAGACTGCTCCAGGCCGCTTCGTCGATCTCCGCGCGCAGGGCGCGTTTCAGCTCTCGCCATTGTAGTCGGTGTCGATGAACCAGCAGGGGATGAGCACGTCGAAGCCAATCCCCTTGGCCGCTTCCTTGATGAGCAGCGCGCCCACGGTCCCATGCTCCGGCCCGATGCAGATCGCGGCACGCTTCGGAGTGCCGTCCGCCTCAATGGATTCAGGAAAGGGAAAGTTGCGATCCGAATGTCCGAGTTGGCGGCTGAATTCGCTCGGCTTGTCCGGCGTACCGCGCTCTGTACAATTCGACCTGACAGCAGCCAGCGACATTTCTGGGCACACCCATGAACGGCAGAACCATTCGCATCTACCTGGTTGACGGCGTCCCAAGTGAAATCCTGACCGCGGAAATTATGAACTGGACGGGCAAGGTCATCGTTTCGCCCCGGTCGCAGTTGGACCAACTGGCAAGCCGACCGGAAGCGAAGCGGACGGGTGTTTACTTGCTCAGTGGTCCGGACCCTGAGAACGCGGCCAAAGACCTCGTCTACATTGGTGAGGGAGATAACGTCCTCGACCGACTTCTCAAGCACAACAAGGACGAGGAAAAGGACTTCTGGAGTCAGGCAGTTCTGATCATCAGCAAGGACGAAAACCTCACGAAGTCGCATGTTCGCTACTTGGAGAGTCGCCTCATCGGTTTGGCCAAGCAGGCAAACAAGGCACGCCTCGCGAACGGCACCGCACCGCCACCCACGCAATTGCCCGAGCCGGACGTTGCGGACATGGAGTTTTTTCTCGGTCAAGTGCAGATGGTCCTTCCTGTCCTGGGGTTCTCCTTTACTCAGCAACTCGTTGTCACGAAACCGCAAACGGGCGTATCCACCGCAAGCGCCCGGTCACCGATCTTCACGATGAATCCGGTCGGAACGTCCGCTACGGCACAAGAGATTGATGGAAACTTCATCGTCTTCAAGAACTCAACGGCCAGGAAGCAGGGCACAGAGTCGTGGATGTCCTACAAAGGCCTTCGCGACCAGCTTGTGACGGATGGGAAACTGATCGACGGCCCCGGCCAAGATGGCTTTTTCATCTTCGCCGAGGACGTGCCATTCAGCAGCCCAAGTGCGGCGGCGGCCGTAGTCTACGGCGGCAACCAAAACGGTCGCATCGTATGGCGGGTGAAGGACACCAGCCAGACCTACGAGAAATGGCAGGAAGAGAAGCTCGCGAGCGTTGGAAATCCGCCGGAAGGCGCAGAGGAGCAGTGAGGATACTGGTTGGGCCGCAATTGGAATACCCGTTCGCGGCGGGCAACATTCTTGGCCTTGCGATCCTTCCCATCGCGCTTGCGAGTGCTCACCTGCCAGATGGAGCCGAAATTGATGCGGTAGGCGGCTTCTTCTTGGCCATGGGGCGCTTCTCAGGGTTTGGCCGCAGGGTTAGGGCGGATGACGCGAATGAACTGGTTGGCGAGGTTCGGGGCGGCCGTAATCGCGTCGTGAATGCGCTGCGCCAGGGCCGGCAGATTGTGATCATCGCGCGTGCAAGAAATAATGCCTCCATGCGGCTGGACGCGTGCGTGGAGACGTTGGTAATCACGATGGTTGTGGGTGAGCACAGCGCGGCCGTCCGCCGTGGCGTCGGCAAGGACCTCTGGATCGGCCTTGCCACAACGACCCGCCTCCTGAACGGTCAGCACGTCATGTCCCCAGTTACGCAGAATCTGAACCGCGCCTAATGGGAAATCTTCATCGGCGTAAAGGGATCCCATCATGGTTCTTCGTTCACGCGGATCGCTTCGTCGATTTCGGCGGGATTTTGGCGATAATACTCCCCGGCAGCCTCCAGATCCTCAGGCGTCAAGCCTACGATGTTCTCCAGGATGCTCGCATCGGTTGCTCCCAGCATGCGGCTCAGCACCAGTCCCCACACCGTGATGCGGGTGTTCCGTATGCAGGCGTTGCCGCCACAAACGTCGGGAGTCTTCTTGATCCAGCTCTGCTTCTTGGATGTATCCGTTGCCATGATACGCACCTCCTCTGCCGATGATTATACCAGGGCGGATTCTCGCTTTGCCAGGCATAGCCGGATGACGCTCTTGGCGTCCCACGGATTGGCGATTTCAATACAGGATGGGTTTAAGCGCCGCCGTGCCGTCGGTTGAGGCGGCGATGGCCTTGGGCAGGTGCGTGGAGGAGTCCTCAATCCCCTTTTTACGCTTGTGATGGGAATGAGCGAGTGATTCGGGCGCGCACCCCGGACGGAAATCCGCGGCAGGGGGGGTGTGGCGCACGCGCAATGCAACGAAACGTTTCTTCACAATAGGGGGGATGGCAAGGCGCGACCAAGGACGAATTCCTATCGGCCCCTATATTCCCCGAAATTCGCGCCCTTGGCACTCAGTCAAGTCGTCTGACCGTACCCGCATCTCGATCTTGCCATCCCGAATCGTGAGTGATTCTCGCCCGGCCAGCCGCTAAACTGAGCTTCTCAAACTCGCTACCCACCAGGGGAGATCGACATCATGCCGTTGGCAACGCGACGCGACTGGCTGCGGACCGTCGGAGTAGGCTGCGCGGGACTCGGCCTCTCGTCCACCCTGCTCGGCCAGGTCCCCGGTGATCGGCCCCTTCAGGACAAATCCGTCAAGGTCCTCAATCCCCAGGGCCGCGCTCCCATCTCGTTCATCATCGACGACTCGACCTGCCTCGTGAACCTCAACCGCTTCTCCATCCCGCAGTTCGACGCCGCGCACGGCGGCAAGAGCCCTTACAAGCACGACTGGCGCAAGATGCCGGTCGAGATCCCCGACGCCTTCGTTCGCAAGTTCGGCGAGTGGTGCGCCGAACGGCACATCAAGGGCAAATATAGCATCATTCCCTATCCGGCCTGCGTCGGCCGGCTCGACCGCGAACTGCCCGGCTGGACGCCGAAGGAAGTGGCCGACAGCCTCAAACTCGTCCGCGAGCTGATGGTCCCCCACTGGGACATTCATCCCGAGATGGTGACCCACACCCGCGCCATCGACACGAAGACCGGACATCCCTACCCCGAACGGACGCTCCAGTTCATGGAGAACTGGGAGTTCACGACCGGCAAATCGGTCGATCAGCTCGCGGACTACCTCGCCTACGCCCTGAAGATCCTCAAGAGCGTCGGCCTGCCGTGCGAGGGCATCACGACGCCGGGCGGCTTCGGCAATCGCGTCAAGGGCGAGCTGGCGCAGGCCGTCGGCCAGAGCGTCCGCGACGTCTTCGGCGCCGAGATTCCGCACTACTTCAAGTACGTCATCGATCGCGGTCCCGCCAGCGTGGCACCGAAGATCGAGTACGCCTCGATCACCGAAGCGAAGGACGTGCGCTGCGTCGTGAACGTCATCGCCTGCACCGGCGACTGGACCGGCGGCTGGGATTGCAGCGATCGCGGCCAGCTCGACAAGTTCATCACGGCCGACCTGAAGGAAGGCCGGCTCGTCGAGGTGATCGATCGCGGCGAGCCTGCTTGCTTGCTGGCCCACTGGACCGGCATCTACTGGAACGGCGAGGAAGTCGGCTTCAAGATCTTCCAGGAAGTCGTTCGCCGGCTCAACGCGAAGTACGATCATCTGCTCTGGATGAAGACGAGCGAGCTGGCCCGCTACTGGGCGGCGAAAGAACTGACGCGCATCGAGGTCAAGGAGAAGAGCGTCTCGCTGCGTGCCCCGTTCGCCTGTCCGTCCTTCACGCTGAGGATCGCGGATCGCGGCGCGGGTGCGCCGAAGCTGGGAGAGAAGCCGTTGACGGAAGTGATGCGGATGCGCGATCTCAAGAGCGGCGGCTGGCTGCGCGAGCGCGACGGGGTCGTCGTCTGTTTCGATCTGGCGAAGGGGAAATCGGTGCTGACGCTGTAGCCGTTGGAGAAGACCGCTAAGTCGCAAGCGGCAAGAGGGTCAGCGCCGGCGTGGACGCCGTTCGGCCGTCGCCGTCAGCGGGTCTCCCGGCCAGGCATGACGCGGATAACGCGCTCGCAACTCCTTCCTCACCTGTGGATAGGTATTCGCCCAGAAGCTCGCCAGATCGTCGGTCACCTGTTGCGGCCGATAGTTCGGCGCGAGCAGATGCAACAGCACCTTGACCCGGCCGCCCGCGATGCGCGGCGTGTCGCTCCAGCCGAACACTTCCTGAATCCGCACTGCGAGGATCGGCGGTCTGCCCTCCTCATACTTCAGCGCCAGCCGGCTGCCGCTCGGCGTCTCCAACCTCTCCGGGGCTTCGCGCTCAATGGCCTGCAACTGCTGATGCGTCAGCCTTCCTTGCCACTGTTCGAGCCAGCGTTCGCGAAGCTGGGCGAACGATCGGCAGCCGTGACATACCCATGTCAGTAGCTCGCGCAGTTCCGCATCGTCGAAGGCCGGCAACCCCAGTTCCGGCATCCACACGCGCAGACAGCGGACGCGCGTCAGGAACCATCGAGCCGGCGACTCCTCGGCGGGCAGCACGCGGGCCAGGTGGCGCGATGCCGCCTCGATCAGCACGCGCGTCACTTCCTCCCCGTCGGGTAGTGCCGCCGGCGTTTCCTCGATCAGCAGGTCCTCGAAACGCAGACACTTGCGGGCCGCCACGCGCTCGGACGCTTCGTCGAAGGCGACCTCGACAAGCGAGGTCACGCGCTCGGGCGGCAGCCAGTCGCGCTTCACGGCCGACGCCAGCCGCACGAGGCTCTCCTTCTCGCCGGCATCGATATCGACGCAAACGAACAACTCCGCGTCAGTCACGGCGCTCGATGGGGCCAGCCGGACGCCGCGCCCGCCGACCATGACGCCGCGCAGCGATCCCGGCTCGCGCCGCCGTGCCAGCCGATCGGGAAACGCCTCCAGCAGCGCGCGCATCACCGCCTCGTCGCGCGGCAGCGCCAGGCCACGTCCCGCTCGCGCTTCCTGCCGAACCGCGCGCACCAGTTGATCGCGCGCTCGCAGGATGAACCGCGCCGCGTTCCGGTTCAGCGTTCCCAGGCTCGATTCGCTGCGGCCCGTACGCTCGTATTCTTCGAGGACGTCCATGCGGTCGAGAATGTCCGACGTGGTCCGGTGGCGCTGGCCGTCCGCGCGCGGCGGATCGAGGCCACGCACAAAGGGATCGCGTTCGCTCAGCAGAGCCGCAGCGAGGGCCGTCGCCTCTTCTTCGCGCCGCGCGCGTCCCTCGATCAGCAGCCGGCCCAGACGCGGATGCACCGGCAGCCGGGCGAGGATGCGTCCGAGTTGTGACAGTCCCCTGTCATCGATTGCCCCGAGACGGCGCAACAGCACCAGCGCCTGATCGACGCTCATGGCCGGCGGCGGCTCCAGCCAGGGAAATGCCCGCACGTCTGCCTCGCCCAGCGCCAGCAGATGCAGGACCGCGCCGGCGAGATCGACGCGGCGAATCTCCGGCGCCGTCTGCTCCGGCCGGGCGCGATGACTGACCTCACTCCAGAGCCGTACGCACACGCCCGGCCTCGTCCGTCCCGCTCTCCCCGCCCGCTGATCGGCCGAGGCTTTCGAGATCGGCATCAGTTTGAGGCGATCGACGCCGACGCCCGGATCGAACATCATCAGCCGCGCCAGTCCGCTATCGACGACGCCACTCACGCCCTCGACCGTCACCGAGGTCTCGGCCACGTTCGTCGCCAGCACGACCTTGCGGCGCGGCTGCGGCAACAGGGCGGCGTCCTGCTGCTCCGGCGGCAACTCGCCATGTAGCGGCAGCACCATCACGCCATGCCGTTCGCTCACGCCCGTCAGATGCCTTGCCGCCTGGCGAATCTCCTGCAATCCCGGCAGAAAGGCGAGAATGTCGCCATCGATTCGGTCCAGCAATCCCTCGACGGCCAGCGCCACACTCACGGCACAGGACGTTTCGCGGCCGACCGTCTCGTACACAATCTCGACCGGATGCAAGCGTCCCTCGCTGGCAAGGACGGGACAGCCGCCGAGATAGGCTGCCACCTTGTCGCTCTCCAGGGTCGCCGACATGACGACGAGACGCAGTTCGGGTCGGACCGTCTGCTGCACGAGGCGGACGATGCCGAGGGCGAGATCGTTGTCGAGGCTGCGTTCGTGGAACTCGTCGAAGAGGACGCAGCCGGCCGATTCGAGATATGGATCGTCGTGCAGCATCCGCAACAGAATGCCAGGCGTGACGGCGACAATGCGCGTACCGGTGCCGCACTGGCGGTCGAAACGGACGTGATAGCCGATAAGTCCGCCGAGTGGCGTTTCGAGTTCCTCGCTCATCCGCCGTGCAGCGGCGCGGGCGGCGAGTCGCCGGGGTTCCAGCAGCAGGATGCGTCCAGGGACAAGGTCGAGCAGGGCAGGCGGCACGCGCGTCGTCTTGCCGGCCCCAGTCGGCGCACGCAGGACGGCCGACGATTGCTCGCGCAGAAGCGCAAGTAATTGCGGCAGCACGTCATCAATGGGAAGCGGGATTCGTCTCACGCGGATAGGTTAGCGACGCTTCATGGCCGCGTCACTCGCCGCGAGGTGTTCGAGGAGGATACGCCGCACTTCCTGCACCGCCAGCGGATGGCGATGGAGCTGCGTGTGTTCCGCCGGCACGATCACCTCGCTATCGACGTCCGCAAGGTGAGCGCTGGTGTAGGGAACGACGCCGTCGCCCTTCTCCCGGCGCGTGCCAGCGACCAGCCTTTCCAGATAGATCATTTTCGTCGAGGGAGCGAGGCCGACGATCGAGTGGAAATGGACGCCCTCCGGTTTCGGCCGGGCCGCCAGCAGCTCCAGTGCGGGCGCGCCGGGGGCGAGGAGGTCGAGGCTGATCGGCACCGCCTCGGATTTCGCCTTGCCGATCAGGTCCGGCTCAACTTCCGTGATGTCCTTTGCCATCAGGACGAGGTCCTTCGGCAAATGGGCGAAATAGCGAAGCACGCGGGCCGGCAGAGACGGACTCAGTTTGGAACCATGATGCGGAGTGCCGAAGAAGACGACGCGCGTGACACTCGGCTGGCGCTCGAAGTAGAAGACGCGCCGCAGTTCCTGTTTCGCCTCGTCGCTGCCCTTGAGCTGATCGAGCAGGTCATCGCCGACGAGACGCCAGAAGTCGTCGCCGCTGTCGGCCGTCATCAGCCGCGACACCAGGCCGCCCATGCTGTGGCCGAGCATCACCATGTTGTCGAGGGCCTTGTCCTTCCGCTGCGGATCGAGCCGTTCGCGTAGCCGATGCAGCAAGTCGCGCAGGTCCGCCGCCGTCACGAGATACGGATTCACCGTCGGATACAGATAGAACCAGAACTGATAGCGCTCGCGCAGGCGCGGATCGGCCAGCAGATCGTTGTAGAGCGGCGCCCACGTCCCCGGTGAGGACAGCAAGCCATGCACGAACAGGACAGGGATCTTGCCCGGCTGGTACGGCTCGACGAGGTAGACGTTGGTCAGTCCCTTGATGCTGTCGGGCCGCAGAAAGCCCTTGAAGCCGAACTTCTCGAGGTCGGCTCGCTCCAGAAAATAGGCCAACGGGATCGTCAGATCGGTTTCGAGCGGCGTCTTGACACCGCCGACGTCGATGCTCTGGACCGACAGCGGATTGTAGAGTTCGAGCCGGCCCGCTCGTTGCGTTTGCAGGTCGCGCAGTCCGCCATTGAAGCGGAAGAACGCGGTGACGGGGAAGCTGACGCCCTTGGGGTAGAGTCCGATACCCGGATCGGGATCGGGCGGTTTCCGCGTGGCGATCATCGGCACTCCCAGCCCGTAGGTGCGGGTCTGCTGAGTCAGTCCTTCGGTGCGATAATCCTCGCACAGCAGCAGCGGCCCGAACTCCTCCGGCTTCCAGGTGAAGCCATGATGCGAAATGGACAGCGTGAAGTTCTTGCCATCGCGAGTCGGTACATTCAGTTCACGGCGCGGATCGAGTCGATCGACGTGCTGGGCGGCCCGGAGACACTTCGCCAGCCCGGCGTTGTAGAGGTCGCAGGCCAGGCGAAAGCGCGGATCGAATGGCGAGGCGCGACGGTCGCCGAAGAGATAGTGATAGGAGTAGCCAGCACTGAGGTAGTAGAACGGCAGGGCATCGGCGCAGTTGCCCTTCTCAGTCCGCTGGCCGTAAAGATAGGTGATCTCGGCGAGAGCGAAGAGAATGTCCGGTTGCGGATCGGTCTCGATCAGACCCTGGAGGCGCTGGATGGTGCCGGGCACGTCCTGGGGATAGGTCTGTTCGAGGTCCCAGGCGCGCAGCGTTTGCAACGTGCGGGGTGAGATGGTCTCGCTGGCGGCGCTCTGGCGGAAGGAGTCGAACAACCCGGGAGCCGCCGAGCGCCGGACGCCGATGCCATTACAGCCGGCCACGAGAAGAACCAGGAGGCAAACGCAACGATTCATGGCGACAGGGAGGATAACCGTCTGTCGCCGGGTGTCAATCCCGTCCGCCTCAAGGCTCCTTGTTCCCGCGCTCTCCATCCCCTCGTTCCCACGCTCAGCGTGGGGATGGCTCTTTGACGCTCTGCGTCGTCTTACGATCAGACCCGACGCAGACGGACGCGGCGCAGAGCGTCGAAGAAGCGGTTCCCACGCAGAGCGTGGGAACGAGGGGGTTCGCTTTCGCGCTCTTGCGAGTTCTATCCACGGAACAATTGTTCCCGTTACGGACGCGGTTTCTGGGTCAGGTCCCAGACGAGGGCGGTGCAATCGTCGCCACCGCTGACGAGTCTCTTACCGTCCGGAGAGAAGGCGAGACTCTTGATCGGTCCAAGATGTCCCTTCAACGCACTTTTCTCCCGCCCGGTCAGTGTCTCGACGACCCGAATGATATACTCCGGGGCCGCATAGGCGAAGTAGCGTCCATCCGGCGAGAAGGCGACGGGCGCGGACCACGGGGAGGCAGTGAATTTCCACACTTGCTTACCGGTTTGCAGGTCCCAGAGGTAGACCGCCTGATAGACCGACGTTGCCAGCATCCGCTTGTCTGAGGACACAGCCAACTCGCTTGTGGCATTGAGCTTGTCGGGAGGAAGGATCGTCCGCACGAGTTTGCCAGACACCGCATCCCATACGGCGTATCCCGTGGTCTTGCTGTCTCGATTCTTTTCTTCATGGCTGGCGGCCCGGATCAGCAAGGAACCATCCGGAGAAAACGCGGTGACGTCCCAGGTCGATCCCTCGTCCCCCGCTCCAGACGGCCAGTATCTTGCCATTCGGCGACACGGCCGCGATCCGTCCGTCGAGCGTGGCGCGCTGTTTGCCGGTCGCCAGGTCGAAGATGGTCGTCTGCTCTGTGAAGACTGGCACAAGGAGCGATTTGCCGTCCTGCGAGAAAAGCGGCACGCTATACGCCCGTTGAACGTCCTCCTCAGGAAGGATGGTCCGGCGCGTATCCACATTCGTTACGGAAACGGACGAAGGAGTGAGTACCTGATATTTCCAGTACGCGCAAAGGACCTTTCCGTCCGGACTCAGGGTTGCCAGGTGTCCCGACGCCTCACGCAGCATTTTGCCTGACTTCACATCCCAGACCCGGGATTTCATGTCTCCACAGCCAACGGCCAGCCGCTTGCCGTCGCGGGAAAAACTGAGCGAGCGGACACCGCGAGTATCCGGTTTTCCGAGGCGCGCTTGCAGTTTGCCACTTTCCACATCGAGGAGGGCGATCTGTTCCTTGTCCTCAACCGCAAGCAACTTGCCGTCCGGCGAGAAGCCGGCGGCTTGGACGACTCCTTGTTCTGAGGGCAGCTTGCGGATCTGTTTGCCCGACGCCACCTCGACCAGTACCACGCCCTTCTCTGCTCGCGCGACCGCCCACTTGCCATCGGGACTCAGGTCGAGCCAGTCCCCGTGCTTTTCCGGCCGTCGAAGCTCTTTTCCGTCGGGAATGCTCCAGAAGTACACCACCCCATAGTGCGACACGATCAGCGTTTTACTGTCCGGCGTAAAAAAGACGCTCGCAACCTCGTCGAAAATGGTGCCGGGATGGCGGAAGCGAATGGTCCCCAGCCGCGCGATGGCTCCAATCGGCAGCGCATCGCCGTAACGATCCGTCTGAGGAGGCTCGGCGCACACCCCCTTTTCAATCGGAAGACTCAAACCAAGGATCAGCAACAGAGTTCGCGTCACTGGCTGTCTCCACGTTGTGGCACCCTCCACCCCGCGCCAGTGTAGCAGATTGGATCGTCCTCCCCAATCAAGTACGCGGGGCAGATGAAGACATTGGAAAAGGGCTTTCAGGGGGGTACAATCGCGAAGAATTGTGATGTCTTGACGACGATGTCCAGTATCCCACGCTCCCTTGGAGAAGAGCCGTGACGACTTACTATCGCCGCCACCTCGACGACCGTCAGGTCCACCAGTGCTGGATCGATCCCCGCCTCTACACGGTCCGCGTTGCGGATCTCCGGGAATACTTGCTGCGAAAGGGCTGGAAGGAAGTGACGCCTGACCGGCCTGGGGTGTTCGTGTTCGAGGAGCCAGCCGCGAGCGAGGAGGGATCACTGTATCAGTGGTTTCCCGATTCCGAAGAGCGGCGCGACTATTCCCAGGCGCTCTACGAGCTGCTCGCTGCCCTCGCCGAAATGGAGGATCGCTCCGCGGGAGATGTCCTCAGCGACATTCTCGAACCTTCACACCGGGCCGCCTCATCCCCCAACGGCCCTCGAACACCGGCTCAGGCTGACCCGGTTCATGGGTAATCGCACGACCTGGTATCAGAGACTACCAGCAAAGCGATGGTTCAACCGGCGGCCCGGCTCTTCTCCTCGCGCTGGAGCCACTTCTGCATCCGCGCCAACTCCTTGCTCCAGCCATCGGTCGCCCGGCCCTGCACGAACACGTCATACAGCAGGTCGAGCGTCTCCAGCAGATGACGCAGTTGCGTCACACGCTCCTCCAGCCGCGCTCGTTCATCCAGTGCCTCGGGCGCGGGCATGCGCGCTCCGCTGATCGCCAGGCTCTCGCCCTGGAAGGTCAACTCGTACTGCTGATCGTGACGTACCAGAATCATGCCCACTTTGCGCGGCAACTTGCCGGTCTGAATCGCTCGCCGCGCCTCAGGGAGACGGGTCGGCCCATCGCTGGTGATCGTCTCCTTGCCGGTCTGGGCGCGCGGACATTCCAGCACCAGGGTCCGCGTCAGCATCACCGCCAACTGCGAACCGTCGGCCAGGGTGATGACGTCGTTCTCGGCGTCGAGCTGGAACCACAACCACAACAGGAACTCGTTGCCCAGGAAGTCGCGGCTCGCCTCGTCCGGCGACCACGCCACCTGCGCCGCCGACAGTCCCGGCACGAACGGCGACACCTCCGCATCATCGATGCCGCGCGTCTGCTGCCGTGGCTGGGACAGCAGGAACGCCTGCCGGCCGGACGTGAGCGGCTCGAAGCCCTGGCCGAACGTCTGCTGAAAGAGCGTGTGACAGCGATCGACGGCCGAGGCGCTGGTCGTTCCCAGCAGCAACTCGTTCGATGGGCTGTCCCACAGTACCGGATACGCCTTGCGCTTGAGGAATCGGCCGTCGCGCGCCTCTTCCTCCAGGCGATCCACGGCGCTCTGACGAGCTTCCTTCTTCTGGCGAGCGCTGGCGCGACCACTCGGATTCGATGCCGCGAGCGCTTGCAATTCCACCTGCGCATAGGCCTTGAGCAGGTCGCCGGGGATCTTTTGCTGATCGACGCGGAGGGCAAATGACAGCGTCTCGTTGACGATGTTCTTCGCCAGCTCGAACTTCAGATCGAGGATGTGATCGCCGGCCGTCCAGCCGACCTCGATGCCGTCGCCGGACAGCACCCGCGCCTTGCCGATGGCGTTCGCTTCCAGCTTCGCCAGATGCTCCGGTCCGAATATCCCCGGCGAATGTCCCAGGACTCGAAAGCGCACACAGGTTACGCGCCCGGAAAAGAATCCCATTGTCGCCCCCTCCTGGCCATGC
>JBBRIK010000010.1:0-14907 GCA_038221045.1 Gemmatales bacterium | reverse complement strand
CCGAAGGTTTCGCGCTGGGCATCCATCCGGTGACGCAGGCGCAGTGGCGGGCGGTGATGGGCAATAACCCGAGTTGGTTCTCTCGCATTGGAGACGGCAAGGATGACGTCAAAAGCATTTCTGACGCCGACCTGTGGCAGTTTCCCGTGGAACAGGTGTCTTGGAAGGATGTCGAACAGTTCCTGGTCAAGCTCAATGAGCGGGAACATGGCAGTGAATGGACGTATCGCTTGCCGACCGAGGCGGAGTGGGAATATTCTTGTCGGGGAGGGCTGACTTCTAAAGAAGAGTGTTCCTTCCACTTCTACTTCGATCGCCCAGCCAACGACCTCTCGTCCGATCGGGCCAACTTCCACGGCAACTACCCGGATGGCTCGGCCAAGACGGGAACCTATCTGGACCGGACGACGAAGGTGGGTTCGTATCGCCCCAACCGTCTCGGTCTGTACGATATGCACGGCAACGTCTGGGAGTGGTGCGGCGATTGGTACACAGAGGGTTCGTCCCGGGTAATCCAGGGCGGCGGTTGGGGCAACCACGGCGCCGGCTGCCGGGCGGCGAACCGCGGCGGGAGCGCGCCGTCGTACCGGAGCCTCAGCCTCGGTTTCCGGCTTGCCCGAGTTCCGTCCAGCAAGTAAAGCAAGCGAGAGTGAACGGCTGCGGAGTCCGGAGCGGAGGCCAGTCTGACACTGCACACTGATTCGGATCCCCTGCGAAGGGAAAGCCGATAACGCACACTCCTCGTGAAACGGAAACAATGCTTGACGCGGCGCAGTTTGGCCATTGGTTAGCCGCGACGCGGAGTCCTCGGAGCGGAGCGCGTGGCGCGATAACGCCGGACCCACTCCGCTGCTAACCCGGAGCGCGACGGCGCGATAACGCCGGACGCGCTCCGCTCCGAAGACTCCGCGTCGCGGCTAACCGCAGAGATACTGATTACGCCAATCTGGGAGCGATTGCGATGGCAGGAACATGGACCGCGGACAAGCTCCCACAGTTTGAACCGGCAATTCGCCAGCTCACCGAGCAGCATCGTGAATTGGAAGATGAGCCACTCCACCTTGCCCTCGCCTACCTTCCCATTCGGGACCGGAAAAAGCTCGAAGAAATCTTCCTGTTTGAGGTGATTGGCATCGCGGCCGATCTCTCGGGCGATGCCGGGGAAGTCTTGGAAGCGACCTTCGAGCCGGTCCCTGGACTGCCGACCGGTTTCAGCCAGGCTCTGCACTTGATTCTGACAACCCCACGAGGCATTGAAAAAGCCCTGCGGAACGGTGATGCGTTGGCTCTCAAGGTTGCGGACGCCGTGCAACGCGGCGACTTCAAGGTGTTGCACACCGATTCTATTGGGAGCAGCGTCCTCAAGCAGCTTTCTCCGGCAAGCGCTCCCCGCTAGAGAAAAACCCGTGAATGAATCGCTCGCCTGGTTGCACCAGGCGATAGCCGATCGCGAGGCCCGACGTGTTCTCACACGAAGAGGTTGATAGCATCCGGACGTTGGCACACCGCTTCGTCAGTTCCGCTCACGGGGTCATCTCGACACTTCGTCGGCGGCCGAAGTGATTGGCTACTCATTTCGGGGCGGAAAAAGTCCGCGCCACCGTTTCTGTTCAAACCACGTTTCGGACTTGATTACTTCCGTTTGCGGCGCAGCGAGCCTCTCGGCAGATGCCCTCGGACTTCGCGACGAACTCGTCGAGCCACCGCCACGGCCTGCCGTGCTTCCGACAAGGGAATGTCCAGGGTCGCCGCGTTGGTCAGATCATTGTCCGCCTTGGCGAGCCACTCGCGAATCAGTGTGATGAGGGGATCAGGTGCGGGCATAGAGGACCTTGCCTTCTCGTGTCGCCGGCCATTCGATCGTGCCCACAGAATCCTTTCGCCATGCGAACTCTTCTGGGGTAGTCACGACGATATCGACGGAAATGTGGATGTCGTGCAGTGCCAGGCGGATCTCCAGCCGCTTGTCAACAACAGACCCTTCGACCGGCATCACGACGAGCAAATCGATATCGCTGTCCGGACCCGCGTCGCCGCGCGCTTGCGAGCCGAACAGGATGATCTTCTCCGGAGCGAATTTCTTCACGATCCGCTTGACCATCCGGTCGATCTGTTCTTGCACGGTTGTCGGTTTCTTGACCCTGGGCATCCGGATACTCCTTGCAGCCGGCTCGGAGCATTACACAGCCGAGCGGCTCAATACAGGATACCAGCCCGACGCGCCAGCAAGGGCCTCGCGGGAAGGCTTATTTGTCCTTATCCTTGACGGGAGGCTTCTCCGCCGGCTTGTCCGCGGTCTTATCGGAAGCCTTGTCCGTGGGCTTCTCGCTTGGCTTGTCCGTGGGCTTGTCCTTCGGTGGGACCTTGTCCTTAGTGGTGTCACCGCTGAGCAGTTCTTTCAGGCGTGCTTTCTGAGCGGGAGTGAGGACCTTCTCGGCCTCGGCGCGTTCCTCGGCCCGCAACTTCCTGATCTGCTCAGCGAGCTTGTCGATCTGGCTGCGATGCTCGGACTGGATCTTGTAGATCATGGTGACCTGGTCCTTGCTCAGGCCAAGGTCTTTCCACTTGGAATACAGCTGTCCTCGGGGCTTGGGTTCGTCGGCTTTCTTTTCATCGACCTTCTTGTCCTGAGCGTGGACGTTCAGGCCATTCATGAGCAGACCGCCGGCCAGGAAGGCAGCAACGAAAGCCAGCGCGAGCGCGAAACGGGACATCGAACGTCTCCTGTGGGGTATGAGAAGCGAGGCGACAACCTTGCCTGAACACCCAGTATTAAGCGAGGTTTCGCGCGAGGCAAGCAAAAATCGGGGCAGCAAGGTTAGCAAGGGGTCCGCGCCACCGTTTCTGTTTCCGTGCATGTCCCAGGTCTGCACGTTGCGGAACTTCTCGCCCGGCGGCGTCCCGGCCGAGGAAGATGCTGACGAGTTACGCCAGGATCTCCTTCACCACTCGGCCATGAACGTCGGTCAGGCGGAAATCGCGGCCCGCATAGCGATAGGTCAATTTCTCATGGTCCAGGCCGAGCAGATGGAGGATGGTGGCGTGCAGGTCGTGGACATGGACCTTGTCGCGCACCGCCGCGAACCCGGCCTCGTCCGTCGCCCCGTGGACATGGCCCCCCTTGACGCCGCCGCCGGCGAGCCAGACCGTGAAGCCATGATGGTTGTGATCGCGCCCAGGTGTGGTCGTCGGATGCGGCAACTCCGAGGTGGGTGTCCGGCCAAACTCGCCGCCCCAAAGAACCAGCGTGTCGTCCAGCATGCCGCGTTGCTTGAGATCGCGCAGGAAGGCCGCAGTCGGTCGATCGACGTCGGCGCATGCGGCCGGGAGGCGTTGGGTAATCTCGCCGTGATGGTCCCAGGGGAAGCCGGCGCCGTACCAGACTTGCACCATCCGCACCCCGCGTTCCAGGAGCCGGCGCGCCAGGATGAGTTGACGCGCCTGCGGGCCAGGGCCATACGCATCCAGCACGCGCCGAGGTTCGCGCGACAGATCGAAGGCGTCGGTGGCCTCCATCTGCATGCGGAAGGCCTGCTCGAAACTCTGGATACGCGATTCCAGTCGTCCCTCGTCGGAGCGCTGCTGCTGATGAATGCGGTTGAGCCGGGCGAGGAGGTCGAGCTGGCTCCGCTGCTCCCCGGATGAGACGCGCGTGTTGCGGATGTTTTCGATCAGCTTATCGACGTCCTCGTGCTTGCTGTTGACATACGTCCCCTGATAGACGCCAGGGAGAAAGGCCGACTGCCAGTTCTGCGTCTCGTTGAGCGGGTAGCCATCCGGACACATGGCAATGAAGCCGGGCAGGTTGCGGTTCGCGGACCCCAACCCGTAGGTCACCCACGACCCCAGACTCGGCCGGCTCAAGCGAGCGGCACCGGTGTTCATGAACATGATGCCGCCGTCGTGGGAGATGTCGTCAGCGTGCATCGAGCGGATGACACAGATGTCGTCGATAACGCTGCCGATGTGCGGCAAGAGTTCGCTGACCTCGATGCCGCTTTTCCCGCGACGGTGGAACTTGTACGGCGAGGCGAACGCCGGACTGCCGCTCGCCTGGGCGCCTCGTGCTTCGGAAATTACCTCGCGCGGGATGGGCTTGCCGTGAAACTTCTGCAAGAGCGGCTTGGGATCGAACAGATCGACGTGGGACGGCCCTCCATTGGCGAAAATGTGAATCATGCGTTTCGCCTTGGGGGCGAAGCGAGGCCGGCGCGGCTCCAGCGATGGCGTACCGGCGGCCTCTGCCTCGGCGACCAAGTGGGCCAACGCAAGCGCGCCCAGGCCGGTGCCGCAAGTGCGGAGCATTTCACGGCGGCTCGGCAGGAAATCACGGTCCGTCATCTCGGCAACTCCCAATCGATCGAGGAAGTGAAATCATTGGATGGATTGTGTCACGGCGATTCGCCAATTTCGATCAAGCTCTCTCCACCTTCAAGCCGCGCACTCGCCGGCGGCAACGCCAGGATCAAAATCTCACGCAGCCGGGCATTTGACGTATTGCCGCAAGTCAACCATAACACTTTTGGCGGTGTCCCGAGTCGTTCCTGCAACTCGACGAAGTCTCTGTCCTTGGTCATCACCACTGCGTCGGCGGCACGGGCGGCCTGGAAGATTGGGGAATCTTGTGAGTCGCGCAGGCCCAGATCGCAGATCGCGCGGGCCTCGACGTGGAACGTCGTGGCGCTCCACGCGGCCAGAGACGGAGGCAACTGGGCATCCAACCAGATAATCATCCGACCGCAACCGGGTAATCGATCCGCTTGCTGGCGAAACGGAGACAAGCCTCGATGTCCGCCAGTTCCAGGTCTGGCAATTCATCGACAATTCGCTCGGGGCTGAGACCGTTCGCCAACAGATCGAGCACATCGCTGACGCGAATACGCATGTTACGCACGCATGGCCGCCCGCCACATTGCTTGGCGTCAATCGTGATTCGATCCACTAAATTAGCCACCGTGAAAACTCCTTAGATTTATTGCGCCGGCAAGGAAGAGACTCACGCATTCTTGTAGCCGAAGTCGCCAGACTTCGGGCAAGCAAGCCACCCGAAGTCTGGCGACTTCGGCTACAAGATCAAGCAAGGCACTTGCAAGCAAGCCACCCGAAGTCTGGCGACTTCGGCTACAAAGGATCGTCTCTCTTGCCCCCGTAACATGGATCGTTTTTCGACTTCGACCTTGTATCTGTTGATAGTATCACGCCCAAAAAAACCTGCGAGTGCGAAGAAAAAAACTTTGTAATCCGACAGAACAGCGACCTTCGATCAATCGAGGAAGAAGAACTCGTTGGCTTCCAGAAGGACTTGGGCGTATCGCTCCCAGACGCCGTAGCGCCTCGCGATGGGGGACGACCCCTTGAAGTCCTTGGCCGCGTCCCAGAGCAGATTCGTATCCTTCGCCGGATTGGCCACCTCCATGCGAAGGATAGGGGTCCAGGTAAATCCGCCGTGCGCGTCGCGTCCTCGGCCATCAACCACGAAGTCGATGGTGTCTCCGCGCCGGACGTCCACGCCAGTGAGGTTGGTTGACTCCTCGGTCCCGTGGACGAGCCAGGCGCCGAGTTTCCCCTGCCGGCTGGAGACAATCCGGCCGCGAACGCCTTCTCCTTGCGGCTGCGTCGAGCCTGATTGACACGACAGCCCACCGGTGATCGACAGCTTGCCATCGTGCGGAGCGATCCAGCGGCGGATGACCGCGAGCGAGTTGTCGCGTCCGGCATGACCGCCCTGCGCGTGCAGGCTGCATCGACCCAGACTCGGATCGACTTCTTGCTGCCCTCCGCGCCATTGCCCATTGACGTAAAAGGGGAACGGCTCGAAATCGAAGACGCGGCCTTGCTGCTCGCTGTAACTGCCGTGGCCGTAGCGCCAGGGACCGACCGCCCCCAGCTCCTCAGGCATTGGCGGGGCCTCGGTCACGAACTGTCGTCCCAGCGCCAGTTCCTCCGTTGCGGGACGTCGTCCGTAGACCAGCCGGTAGAGCGCAGCGATCCTCTCGGTGGGTGCCAGCAACTCGGTCCTGCGTGCCAGATAGGCGGCCTGGTCCATGATGAACGAGTTATTCATCATGTAGAGGGCCTGCTGGGGAACGGTCGTTTCATGCCGTTCGGGAGCGTGTGCGTCTCGGCCGGGGAAGTCGAAAGAGCGATAAAACCCAGGCAGGGCGATGCGATCGACCGCGCCATAGACGGTACGGCGACGTGCTGCCGTCGTGGTCAGATCGATGGGCCGGCCTCCCACGCTGACGTCCAGCCGTCCCGCAGCCGCCAGCATGGAGTCGCGCATTTCCTCGAAACTCAAACGCCGGCGGCTCATTCGCCACAGCAGGCGATTGTCCGGGTCAACAGCCCGGCAAGCCGGGTTGTCCTGGCTCGACTGCCGGTACGTCGCCGACAGCATGATCCGGCGATGCAGCTTCTTGAGTGACCAGCCCTCGGCCCCGAACCGGCGCGCCAGCCAGTCCAGCAGTTCGGGGTGACTCGGCTCCGCGCCACGCGTCCCCAGGTCGCTCGGTGTCCGCACCAGTCCAGCGCCAAAGTGCCATTGCCAGACCCGATTGACCATGACCCGCGCGGTCAGCGGGTTGACCGGATCGATGATCGCCTGGGCCAGTTCCCAGCGCCCCTTGCCCTTGTGGAACGGCGAGGCGCTGTCGGCGGATAGCACGGCGAGGAAGCGGCCGCCCGCGTCTTCACCCGGTACGTTGGGATTGCCGCGGACGAACACCTTCTGCGCGTAGCCGCGCGGGGATTCCCGGACAATCATCGCGCGAGGGGCCGCCCCCGGCGAATCGAGGTAGAGGCGGGAGAGCTGGTTTTCCTTGCCGCGCAGTTCGTCCACGTCCTTGCGGGTGAAATAATCGAGAGCCTCGTCAAGTTCAAAACAAAGAGGAGATTCGCGCACGGCCGACACCTGACGGATCGCCTCTTCGTCCGGATTGGGGAGCGGAGTGGCCCCGTTGAACCGGGCGATCAATTGGCCGTAGCGCGTCGCGACCACCTTCATCGATGCCGGCGGCGTGGCGAGTGCCTCGGCCACGATCCGATTGCGCGGTGACGGGCGGATTGCGGCAGCCTTGGCCGTGAACTCCTTGTCGGGCAGCACGGCGAACGCGCGCCAGGGGGCGAACACCGCATCGTTCCGTGCGGCATTACTCTTGAGGAAGTCGATCCAACGTTGCAGCAGCCGCTCGCTCAATTTGCGCGAGTTGACGATCGACCGGAACCGCGTGTCGTCGGCCTGCACATCGTGGACCGCCAGCAGATACTCCGCAATCCTCTCCGGTGAGCGAATGCCGGCCGCCACCTCAGCGCGCCGTTTCCGGAGGAACTCGGCGACGTCAGCCGTCATGGGGGCAGCCTCGTGCTGGAACGCCAGGAACTGATCGCCGCTCTCCGAAACCTTCCCCAGCCGGGCCAGCAACTCCCGACGCATCTGGAGCATTCGCTCTTTCTCGTCCTTTGACAGGTACTGTCCCAGGTCGCCGAGCGAGACCTGCACGGGGCTGTCGTTAATGCGAAGCACCTGGCGCAGCATCTCCCGATCGGCGTCAGGCGACAGTTCGGGTAGGTCGAACTTTGCCAGGAGTTGAGCGTAGCGCCGGCCCAACTCGGCCAGGGAAGAGGGAGCCGGGGTCAGAATCGCGGCCACTTGGCGGTTGGTCGTCTTGTTGGACTTCTCCTGTTCAGCCAGCGCCGCCGCTTTCGCGGCAAACTCCGACTCGGGCAGGGCGGCAAACGCATGGAAAGGGCCGAAGATCGGATGCGGCTTCTGGCTCGTGCGCTGAAGGTAGCGAACCCAGCGGAAGAGAATGTGTTCGTTGAGTCCCTGGGTCTTGGCGAGAGCGCGCACGTCGTTGTCCGTCTTTCTGACCACGCTCTCGGCCGCGAGCAGGTACTTCTCCAACTGTGCCGGACCCCGGAACTCATCTCGCACCGCGTTCAGCCGATCGAGTAGGTACTTGTCGAGCGTATCGCGGAGCATGCCGAGTTCTTTTTCCGTGGCGGCGTCCACCGGCCTTGGCCCGATTTCGGGTAACTCAGCCACCACACCCATCCCATCGACCGGCATCCGCGCGGCGGAGAACAGACCGTACAGCGAGTAGTAATCTTTCGTGGAGATCGGATCGAACTTGTGATCGTGACAGCGGGCGCACTGGACGGTCATGCCGAGCAGGCCGCGCGTCACCACGTCGATCTGATCGTCGATGACGTCGTGCAGGTTGCCCGTGAACCATCGGCCAACCGTCAGGAAACCCAGCGCTGCCTGGTCGCTGGCTCGCGCGCCCGGTGCCTGGTCGGCCGCAAGCTGCATACTGACGAAACGGTCGTAGGGCATGTCCTGGTTGAGGGCCTGGATCACCCAATCGCGATAGGTGTACGAGAACGGCCAGCGGCGCTCCTCACCCGCTCCGACCCAGCGGGTGTCGCCGTAACGGGCGACGTCGAGCCAGTGTTGGCCCCACTGGACGCCGTATTGCGGCGAGTCCAACAGCCGATCGACGGCCTGGGCATAGGCGTCGGGCGACGAGTCAGCGAGAAATGCCTCCATCTCCTCCGAGGTGGGCGGCAGGCCGGTCAGGTCGTAGGCGGCGCGGCGCAAGAGCGTTCGCCTGTCCGCCGGCGGCGAAGGCTTCATGTCCTTCTCTGCCAGCTTCGCCAGGATGAAACGGTCGAGGGGGTTCTGCGGCCAACTGGCTTGCTTCACTTTCGGCAGGGGCGGATTCTTGAGCGGTTGAAAGCTCCAGAACTGGCGGGCCTTGACGAGGTCGATGGAGGGGTTGGCGTCCGGCCCATGCGCGATCGTTGTCGTCGGAAAGGGGAGGCCCATCTTGACCCAGGCGACGAAATCCTCGACCTGGGCCGGGGTCAGTTTGTCGTCGTCGGCCGGGGGCATCTTGAGGTCGTTATCGGTCCGTCGAATGGCCCGGATCAGCAAACTGCCCTCGGCACGGCCGGGGATGACCGCGGCACCTGAATCGCCTCCCTTGAGGACGTGGTCGCGCGAGTCCAGCCGGAGGCCGCCCTTGCTCTGTTTTCGTTCCGCGCTGTGGCACTTGTAGCAGCGTTCGATCAGGACAGGCCGAATCCTGTTCTCGAAGAATTCGACGCCGGCGCTGCTGCCGTCCTTCTGAGGCGCCGCTCGCCCGATTGAGGAAACAGCCGCAACCCAGAGCAGTCCGCTTACGAACAGAGGCTTTGACAGCCTGAACATCTTTCCTCACCCGATCTTTCCTGAATGAACTCTCACGCCACGATTCAGGCTATCTTCTCGAAATCCCCATTGCCACGATTTTATCACTTTGGGGCCGCGCCGCGTTAGGATCGATGCAGGCAGATTGCTAAGCCGCAAGCGGCAAGACAGGGAATGCGCTAACACCCTTTGAAGACGGTTGGTCTTGCACTCGTCCTGCCTCCAGGCTATGACCTCTCCCCATTCCGCTGATCCTGATAGGGAGAACGAGTCATGAAACGGTCCGTGGGGATTCTCTGCGCGTGCCTATTGCTGACAGGCGCCGGTTGTGCGCGACAGTTCGGGAACACCCGAATCGAGGCTGACGTCCGCATCGACGACAAGGCGGTTGACGTCGCCCTCGACGACGCCGTGGCGAAGGTGCAGAGGGAATTGCAGAAGCGCGGTTTGGAGGTGGCAGTCAACCCCACTGCGGAAGCCGTACGGGTCGTGAGCAAGACGAAGTCGGGCGACCAGTTCACCATAGTGTTCAACCGCTTCCGCACCGCGTCGGGCAAGGAGCAGACGAAGGTCCGGGTCGAGTGGGGGACCACGCCTGACCGCGAACTGTGGTTGGCCCTGCTGCTGGTGCTGGGAGCCTCGGCACTCTAGAGGCACTGCTGGTGAGACATGCAGGCCGTGATGTTGCTCGATGGTCATCCGGCCCGTCTCCTGCTTGATTGAGTGAAGCCCTCCCCCAGGAGAGATTGCGTGAGAATCCGGACGTTGACCACCGAGCAGTGGTTGCCGCAGTCCATCGAGACAGTATTCAACTTCTTCGGCGATGCCTCCAACCTGGAGAGATTGACGCCGCCCTGGCTGCGTTTCCGCATCCTGACGCCGGCGCCGATCGCGATGGGAAAGGGGACGCTCCTCGACTATCGCATCCGCTGGCGCTGGCTGCCCCTGCGCTGGCGGACGGAGATCACGGTCTGGGAACCGCCCCATCGCTTCATTGATCAGCAGATTCGCGGGCCGTACCGGCTCTGGAATCATGAACACTCCTTCGAGGAACGCGACGGCGGCACTCTCTGCCGCGATCGCGTTCACTACGCCATCCCTGGCTGGCTGCTCGAACCGCTGCTCCACTTCATGGTGGTTGGGCCAGACGCAGCCCGCATCTTCGCCTTCCGCCGCGCCAGGATGCAAAAACTCTTAGGACCGTCCTCACGCGATGAAGTTGAACGGTGACATCCCAATATCAGCACAACGCGGCTTCTCGTAACGCAGACGATCGTCCCGCGTACCGTGCACCACAACGAATGTAGAATGTTGCTTTGCTGCCATGCACATGGTAACAATGCCTACTGGCGGCGCTGGCTCCTACCTGGCCCGAATCGATAAACCCTCCTACCTGTGTCCTTTGTTCGCCAGGAAGAACGATGACTCACCCCTTCACGAGCGTCGGCCTTCGCTCTCCTCTCGCCGTGTGCTTGCTGTCCTTGCTCGTGGTCGCGCCAGCGGGGGCGGAATTGCCCAATCCTGTCCTCCACACAGTCTTTCCCACCGGCGGACAGCCGGGGACTACCGTGACGGTGGTCGTGGAAGGCACAAGCCTTGACGGACTGCGCCACATTCGCTCTACCATTCCGAGACTGACCGCCAAGAAGATTGACCCGAACCGCTTCAGCCTCGACATCCCCGCCGGGACTCCGCCAGGAGTGTATGACCTGCGAGCGGTGGGACTCCACGGCATGAGTTCGCCGCGGGCCTTTGTCGTGAGCAACCGTGCGGAATGCGTGGAAAAGGAGCCGAACGACACCTTCGCCGCCGCGCAACTCGTCGCCCTCGATACGGTGGTGAATGGGCGGATCGAGAAACCGGGGGACGTGGATTGCTACAAGTTTACGGCCAAAACCGGTCAACGAGTGGTGCTGGAGTGCCTGGCCGAACGCATCGACTCGCAGCTACGAGCCGTGCTGGAAGTGCATGACGCCGGCGGCAAGCGGTTGGCCGTGAACCGGGGCTATGCGGGCCTCGATCCACTCGTGGATTTCCTGGTGCCGGCTGACGGGACTTACTTCGTGAAGGTCTTCGACCTGTCCTATCTGGGGAGCGCCGCTCATTTCTATCGACTCGACATCGACACCCAACCCCGCGTGGAGTTCGCCCTGCCGTGCGTGCTGACACGCGGCAAGTCCACGCCCGTGAAACTCTTCGGCAGGAACCTGTCGCCGCCGATAGACCGAAAGCCTCAGGCCAGCCTGGCCCTGGATTGTGTTGAAGTCGAGATCACGCCGCCGAAACCTGACCAACATCAGTTCATCCCACTGCCATTACGCCCTTCCCAGGTGTCAGTGGATACCTTTCCGTACCACTATCCTGGCGCTCACGCGCCGGTGTTGCTCAGTGTCACAGATGTGCCTGTCATAGCTGGCGCAGCGGACAATACTGCCGCCGATCATGCTCAGGAAATCGGGGTCCCTTGCGAGGTCAGCGGCCAGTTGGCGGACGGGGACGAACGGCACTGGTATGCCGTGCGTGTCCGCAAGGGGGAAGTCCTCTGGCTGGAGGCCTTCGGTGCGCGGATCGGTTCGCCGGTCGATCTCGATTTGACGGTACTCGATCCGGGTGGCCGAAAAGAGTTATTGAAACTGGCCGACAGCCTGGATGACATTGTCGGCTATTGTTTCTCGACAGCGCATTCCGACCCCGCCGGGCGCTGGGTGGCGCCTGCCGATGGACGCTATCTGATCCTGGTGCGCAACCTGATCGGCGGACAGAATCGCGACCCGCGCCGCGTCTATCGGCTCAGTGTCCGGCGCGAGGAGCCGGACGTGTACCTGGCCGTGATTTCGCGGCGGACAGACCAGCCGGCCGGCCTGAACCTTGGGAGTGGCGGACGTGAGATGGTCGAAGTGCTGGCCCTCCGCCGTCGTGGCCTGTCCGGGCCTATCCGAGTGACGGCCGAGGGGTTGCCGCCGGGCATTCAGTGTCCCGATAGCTGGATTGGCCCAGGACAGGATCGCGGCGTACTGGTGCTGAGCGCTGGCCGGGACTGTGCGTCCTTCGCCGGTGGGCTGAACCTCGTCGGCCATGCCGACCTCGGCGGCTCGGAAATCACACGCCCAGCGCGAGGCGGCACCATGATTTGGCCCGGACAGCCAATGCCCTCCGGCCGCACCACGCAAGAGATTCCCCTTGCGACCGCCCCGGAGTCCAACATTCTCCTGACCGCATCCCCAGGCGAAGCGGTCATCGATCAGGAGAGCGTTCTCGATGTGGCCGTCGATGTCGAACAACGATTCGAGGGGCCGGCCGGCCCGATCCATCTGAGTGGAGTTGGTCTGCCCCGGCTGGCAGGCAATGGCATTGCGTCGATTCCAGCCGGCAAGAAGAAGGGATGGATCAGCTTCGGGTTCCCCGCTACCCTGCTTCCCGGTCCCTACACCTTTGCCGTTCAGGCCGAAACGACAGTACCCGTTGGTAAGGGTGGGAGTCCGGTCAAGGCTGGCGTGACCCTGGTGAGCAATCCGATCAACGTGACGGTTCGTCCCGCGCGGATCGTCCTCACAGTCGATCCTCGCAACCCGCGGAAAATCGGCCGAGGAAAGGTCATCCAGCTCGGTTTCACGGCGGAGAGGAAGCACGGTTTCATCGGCAAGGTTCACACGGAGTTGGTAGCGCCGGGCGGAGTCGTTGGTCTTCGCGCTCGCGGCGTGACGCTGATCGGCCAGTCGGATTCGGGATCGCTCCAGGTAATCGCGACGGAGGACGCGCCACTCGGACGACAGCAATTCCTTCGTCTGGAGGCGGTGGGGACGGTGGAGGACCAGCCCGTTTATCGAGCCAGCCGCTTTGTGGAGTTGGAGATTACCGATTGACGGCGTACCGGTTCTTACTACAGGGATAGCAATGCGAATCTTGAATCACCTGTTCGCGAATAACCAGGAATGGGCTGCGGAGGTAGTCAGGCGAGAACCTGATTTCTTCGCTCGCCTCTCGCGCCAGCAGGCGCCTCAATACCTGTGGATCGGCTGTTCGGACAGCCGGGTGCCCGCAAACCAGATTGTTGGCCTGTTACCCGGCGAGATGTTCGTCCATCGCAACGTCGCCAACGTGGTTGTGCATACCGACCTGAACTGTCTGTCAACCATTCAGTTCGCCGTGGAGGTACTCCACGTCAAACATATCATCGTCTGTGGACACTACGGCTGTGGGGGAGTCCTGTCGGCTTTGCGCGACGAGAAACTGGGACTGATCGACAACTGGCTGCGGCACGTTCAGGATGTGCGATTCAAACACCGGACGCAGCTTGTCGGCCTGGAAAGCGATGCCCTCCAGCACGATCGATTGTGCGAGTTGAACGTGATTGAGCAAGTGGTCAACGTCAGCCAGACTCCCGTTGTCCGGGAGGCGTGGGCGCGAGGCCAAACGCTCGCGGTGCATGGCTGGATCTACAAACTCACCGACGGATTGCTTCGCGATCTGGGCATGTGCGTGATGGCCGAGGCGGAACTCACCCGCTGCTACGAGGCGGCGCTGGCCCGGACGGTTGCTCCACCCTGCCCTCCACTTGACCTGACCGGCGGCACGGTTATCGAGGGGACAAGGTCTCACGACAGATCCGCCACCTGAATTGTTTCGTTCGAGGGAGAGGAAGCACGGATTCATCGGCAAGATTCATCCGGAATTGGTAGCGCCAGCAGGAGTCGTCGGGCTTCGCGCCCGAGCCGTGACGCTGGTCGAATTCGGGCGCGCTGCAAGTGATCGCCACGGAGGACGCGCCACCTGGGCGCCATCAGTTCCTTCGCCTGGATGCGGTGGGTACGGTGGAGGACCAGCCCGGGTATCGAACCAGTCGCTTTGTGGAGTTGGAGATGGTCGAATGATAACATGGCGTGGCTGAGTTTGAGGCGAGCCGGGAGCGTAAGCGACTGGAGTAGCTGTCGGCGATTGCGAATGTTGCTCCGGTCGCTTACGCTCCCGGCTCGCCTTGGATTGTCTCAAGCCTCCTCGCTTGTGGTGTATTGCGCCAGTTCGACGAAGAAAGACGCGCTGCGTATGAAGATGCCAATAGAGGTGCTGGAGCGGTTGCGGAAGTACCCACAGCACTTCCCGCTGCCGCTGGAGGCGATGCATGGCTGGCGGTCTTCCCCAGATGAAGGAGGCCATACCCACTGTGAATGCTGTTGTCGCAGAATCTACCGCGGCGACCCCGTGGTGGGCCGTTACCTTGAATATGTGAGCGTGGTGTTCTGCCCGGAGTGCGTGGCCGACAATCCAGTGTTGCTCCGCGAGTGGCTTGCGTTGCCAGGGTGATCGTGGTCGCTCCGAACCAGTCGTTGCAGCCGAGGGCGGGGTCCACAACGATTTCTCCGACTTCGGCGCAGCAGCCTGCCCCTCTCTGCGGATGAAGTTAGGTCAACTGGAGAACTGTGGGGAGATTCTGGATATGAACAATGGGAACCGCATTCGAGGCCGATTCCTCCATCCCTGGATTGTGGGACGTGGCTCCCTGACCTTGCTGTCGTTGGTCGCAATAGCCTCGTGCGCCGTGGGAAAACAAACTTCCGGCGATGCGAGTCGTCCTCAGCCGTAGTTGTCAACTCTATGCTCTACGACAGCCTGTGTCTCCGACCGCTCCGTTGCTGACCGCCTTGTTCCTGTCCTCTGCGCCGCTATCAGAGGCGGCCAAGTCTCAATATCTGCCTTAATGCTCGGCACCTGCACTGCCC
>JBBRIK010000009.1:0-14915 GCA_038221045.1 Gemmatales bacterium | reverse complement strand
GTCGATGCGATAGACGCTCTCGGTGTCGATGTCGCGCGGTTCGTCACCGGTGTAGCGCGGATCGGTGAAGTAGACTCGGCCCCTGGAGTCGATGGTGAGATCATTCGGGCTGTTGAATCGCTTGTCCATCCACCTGTCGGCGAGGACGCGGACCTTGCCGTCCTTGTCGGTGATGGTGATGCGGCGATTGCCTCCGGTATTCGCGCCCTCGCAGGCGACGAGCCGGCCCTCGGCGTCGAAGTCGAGTCCATTCGCCCGGCCGCTCGGATTGCGATACTCCGTCGTCTTGTTGGCCGCCGGATCGTATTTCATGATCCGATTGCCGATGTCCGAGAAATAGATGCAGCCGTCCGGCCCGTGGGCGGGTCCCTCGGTGAACTCGCCCTCGCTCCAGAGCTTTTCGAGCTTCGCATTCTCGGGAAACAGAACGTCTTTGTCGGCTGCGGAGAGCAGCAGACAGGGGATCGCAAGAAGGACGAACGCGGGTAGTCGTTTCATGGTGATGGCATCCTTGGTGGGGAGAAATCTTGCAGCCGCGACGATCCTACTCGCTCGCCTTCGGCCGATCAATCGAGGAGAGGAATCTGCGAAGAAAGAGTTTTCTTGCTTGCAATCGCGTCGCGGGCAGAGTAATCAAATATCGCTCCGCTCGTCTTGCGCGGGGCGGCCTCTCCCAGGGATGGGTACAGAGTCGAGCGATCCTGTCATCCAGAGACGCAAGCGGAGAACCCCGGAGTGGCGCTCTTCTTCACCAGGCGGGCCGACGTGGCCTTCCGCGCTGTGATACTGTCCGCAATCGCGGGCCTCGTCATCACGACGTGGGCGGTCTATTACTACTTCACGCCGAAGTACACCCGGGTCGGCTACGGACCCGAACAACCCGTGCCGTTCTCCCACGCCCAGCACGTCGGACAGATCGGCATCGATTGCCGTTACTGTCATCAGGCCGTCATGGAGTCGCCGCACTCGACCATTCCGACGGCCGAGACCTGCATGGCCTGTCACTCGCTCATCAAACCGGCCAGCCCGCTGCTCGCGCCCGTCCGCCAGAGTTACGAGACCGGCGTTCCCGTGCCCTGGAAGCGGATTCACAAGGTGCCGGACTACGCCTACTTCAATCACTCCGTCCACGTCAATCGCGGCGTCTCGTGTGTGAGTTGCCACGGCAAGATCAATGAGATGAAGGTCGTCTACCAGCATGAGCCGCAGAGCATGAGCTGGTGTCTCGACTGTCATCGCAACCCGACGGACAGACTTCGGCCCGACCTCGCCGCCGTCCTCGACCTGAACTGGGGCGACGACCTCACTCCCGAGAAGCGAGCCGCGCAGGAACAGACCGCGAAAGAGCGAAACATCAAGCCTCCTCAGAACTGCCAGAGTTGCCACCGATGAACGAGCAGCCCGACGACTGGCGCAGCCTGGAAGAGCTGTCCGACACGCCTGAATATCGCGACTTCGTCGAAGGAGAATTCCCTCCGACGGCCGCCCTTCTGCCCGACGAAGGCGTCGATCGCCGGCGTTTCCTGCAGATCATGGGCGCCTCGATGGCCCTGGCCGGCCTCACTGGCTGTCGCCGGCCCGTGATGGAGATCCTGCCCTACTCACGCAAGCCCGAGGAGATCGTTCCCGGCTTGCCGACGTTCTACGCCACTGCTATTCCCCGGCCCGGCGGCTGCTTTCCCATTCTCGTCGAGAGCCATGAGGGCAGGCCGACCAAAATCGAGGGCAATCCCGAACACCCACATAGCAAGGGCAAGACCGACACCTTCGCCCAGTCGGCGATCCTCGATCTGTACGACCCCGATCGCTCGCAGAAAGTCCTGAAGGACGGCAACCCATCGACGCTCGCCGACTTCGAGAGCGCGGCCGGCAATCTCTTCAACAACCTCGCAAAAGTCCGCTTCCTGATCGAAAACGTCTCCTCCCCTGCCCTGCGGATGCTGGCGAAGGAACTGCCCGAGGCAAGTTGGTACGTTTACGAACCGCTCGCAAACGAGGGTCTTGACGAGGGGACGAAGTTGGCGTTCGGCAAGGCGATGACGCCGAGTTACCATCTCGGCACGGCCGACGTCATCGTGTCGCTCGACGCCGATCTGCTCGGTCTCGATGACAATGCCGTGTCGCACATTCGCGGCTTCGCGAGTCATCGGCTGCGGGAAGTCAAACGAGTGATTGAGGACAAGGAAACGAAAAAGGACAAGTTTGAAACCATCTTCACGATGAGCAGGCTCTATGTCGCCGAGAATCAACTGACGACGACCGGCTCCATGGCCGACCATCGCTTGCCCGTGAAGGGAAGCGACGTTGCCGGCATCGCTCTGGCTCTGGCGTCGGCAATCCTCGACAAGAAGGCCGGGGGCTTCGACGGACTCGCAAAGGAGATTGCTTCGGCGAAGTCCGTGCCTGAAGCGCAGGATTGGATCAAGGCGGCGGCGGAAGACCTGCTCGCTGCTGACCGTTCCCTTGTGGTCGCTGGGCCGCGCCAGCCGGCCATCGTTCACGCCATCGCCGCCGTCCTCAACGACGCGCTCGGCAACACCGGCAACACCGTCGTCTGGCGTGAGCGGCAGGGATGGAAGGACGCAAAGGGGCTGAAGGAACTCGCCAGCGAATTGACGAAGGACGATACTCTCGTCATCCTGGGCGGCAACCCTGCCTACAACGCTCCGGGGGACATCGATTTCCAGGCCCTCCTCAAAAAGGCGAAAGCCAGCGTTCATCTGAGCCTCTACGCAGATGAGACGTCGGTACACAGCACCTGGCATCTGCCGATGTCGCACTTCCTCGAAGCGTGGGGAGACGCCGAGGCGCACGACGGCACTTATTCCGTGATCCAACCGTTGCTCACTCCGCTCTATGGCGAGACTCGCTCGGCGCTCGAATTCCTCGCCCGGCGGACGACGAAGTACAAGAGCGCGACATCGTACGCCATCGTTCTCGACTCTTTCAAGCTCGTGAGCAAGGCCGACGAGAACGCCTTCCGCAAGGTGCTTCACGGTGGGTTCCTGCCCGACAGCGACTCGAACACAGCCACGGTAAAGTTCAACGCGAAGTCACTCGAAGAGAAGGCGAAGAGTGAGTCTGCGAAGAAGCGCGGCGGCGACTATGAGTTGTCCTTCCACGGCGACTATCGCGTCTATGATGGCCGTTTCACCAACAACGGCTGGCTGCAAGAGACGCCCGATCCTGTCAGCAAACTCGTCTGGGACAATGCCGCCCTCGTCGCTCCGATCACCGCGAAGGAGATGGGGGTCCAGACGGGCGACATCATCCGAATCGAGGCGGAAAAGCGCTCGATTGAGATTCCGGTCTTCGTCCAGCCCGGCCAGGCGAAGGATTCCATCAGCGTTCATTTCGGTTACGGCCGCACCGAGACAGGGCGGGTCAGCAAAGGCTCCGGCTTCGACGTCTATCCGCTCCGCATGCTGGCTCAGCCCTGGTTCATTCCGAGCGTCAAGGTGACGGCGACCGGGAAAAAATACACGCTGGCCAGCACGCAGAACCACGGCAACATGACGGAGAACTCGAAGTTCCCGAGCGTGGCCAAGCGCGTCGAAGAGTTGGCCCGCACCTGGACGCTGGCGCAGTACGCCACGCATCACGAAGATGGCGGCGTCCACTCGCTGCCGCTGATTACGCACCCCTCGTTCGATGGCCAGTATCAGTGGGCCATGACGATCGACCTGAATACCTGCGTCGGCTGCAACGCCTGTCAACTCGCCTGTCAGGCCGAGAACAATGTCCCCATCGTCGGCAAGGGGGAGATCCTGCGCGGCCGGGAGATGTTCTGGATTCGCATCGATCGCTACTACACCGGCAGCGAGGACAACCCCGAGGTGAAGCATCAGCCGGTCGCCTGCGTCCACTGCGAGGCCGCTCCCTGCGAGACGGTCTGTCCGGTCAACGCGGCCGTCCACTCTCCCGAAGGTCTCAACGTCCAGGTTTACAACCGCTGCATCGGCACTCGCTACTGTGCGAACAACTGTCCGTACAAGGTGCGCCGCTTCAACTGGTTCGACTATCATCAGCGTCCGCTCGACGAGTTGCGATTGGGTCCGCTCGCGCCGAAGGGCAAGGCCGAGACGCTCAAGATGCAGATGAACCCCGACGTGACGGTGCGCATGCGCGGCGTCATGGAACGCTGCAATTACTGCCTCCAGCGGATTGAGCGCGCCAAGATCGACGCCAAGGTGCAGGACCCGACGGCGGCCCTGCATCCCCTGGCGGACGGCGCAGTCGTGCCGGCCTGTGCGCAGGCCTGTCCCGCCGGGGCGATCACCTTCGGCGACAAGAAGAACAAGACACATCGCGTCAACAAGCTCAAGGAAGACAGGCGCAATTACGTCCTGCTGGAGAGTGTCGGCACGAAGCCGCGAACGTCGTACTTGCTGCGCTTGAAGAATCGGAATCCGAAGCTGGTGCCGCCGAAGAACGACGAAGAGTGAATTACGAGAGCGGAATAACTTCCTGCCGCTTGCGGCTTAGCATGCCTTTGCAAAGCCGCAAGCGGCAAGTCGCCCTCTCCAATCGACTTAGGGGTGACTCCGCGAGCCGGAGAGAGACGCTATGAGCGAAGTTCTGACAGAACCGATTCCGACGTCTCCGTTGCCTCCGCCGGGCGATGCTCCTGGGCCGTTGCCGCGTACCGTCTGGGTGCAAGGCGATCACACCTTCGACACGCTCACCGACAAGGTCAGCGGCATCACGGAAATGAAGCCGCCGAAATGGTGGTGGCCCGCTTTCCTCGTCAGTCTTAGCGGCGTCGGCTGTCTTGCCTTCGCCGTGACCTACCTGATCTCGACAGGCATCGGCGTCTGGGGCCTCAACAGTCCCGTGGGCTGGGCCTTCGATATCACCAACTTCGTATTCTGGGTGGGCATCGGCCATGCCGGCACGCTGATCTCGGCCATCTTGCTGCTGCTCCGGCAGAAGTGGCGTATGTCGATCAATCGCTTCGCCGAAGCGATGACGCTCTTCGCCGTCGCCTGCGCCGGCATCTTCCCGGCGGTCCATGTTGGCCGGGTGTGGTATGCGTGGTACTTGGCTCCTATCCCGAATTACAACGACATCTGGCCCAACTTCCGCAGCCCGCTGCTGTGGGACGTGTTCGCCATCAGCACCTACGCCACGGTGTCGCTGCTGTTCTGGTACACCGGCCTGATTCCCGATTTGGCCACACTCCGCGACCGCTCGAAGGGGCGATTCCGCAAGTTCATGTATGGCATCTTCGCTCTCGGCTGGCGTGGGTCAGGACGGCACTGGCACCACTACGAGACCGCCTGTCTGATCCTGGCCGGCATCTCGACTCCGCTGGTCGTCAGCGTGCATACGATTGTCTCCGCCGACTTCGCGACCTCGAACGTCCCCGGCTGGCACGCGACCATCTTCCCGCCCTACTTCGTCGCCGGGGCCATCTTCAGCGGCTTCGCGATGGTGTTGACGCTGATGATTCTGTTGCGTCAGGCGTACAACCTCAAGGACCTGATCACAGAGCGCCATCTCGAGGTGATGTGCAAGGTCATCCTGGCGACCGGTACGATGGTCGGCTTCGCCTACGCCACCGAGTTCTTCACGGCCTGGTACGGCGGCGACGAGGCGGAGCAGTTCTGCTTTGTCAATCGCGCCTTCGGCCCGTACTGGTGGGCCTACTGGATCATGGTCTCGTGCAACGTCATCAGCCCGCAGCTTTTCTGGTTCAAGCGCTGCCGGACGAATCCCTGGATCATCTTCGTCATCTCGATCATGGTGAACGTCGGCATGTGGTTCGAGCGTTTCGTCATCATTGTGACGAGCCTCCATCGCGATCGCCTGCCGTCGGCGTGGGGCATGTTCTATCCGACCTGGGTGGACGTCCTGCAGATGGTTGGCGCTTTCGGCCTCTTCTTTACTCTGGTCCTGCTCTTCATCCGCATTCTGCCCATGTTCGCCCTCAGCGAAGTGAAGGGCCTGCTGCCGGCGGCAAATCCGCATCACGGTCACGGGGCTGGCCACACGCATGCAGCCGATGGCCAGGCCATCGACGATGGCATTCCGGTTCCTGTGCCGAACAATCCCGGAGTCGTTCTCGCCTGCTTTCATGGGCCGGGCGATCTGCTCTCCGCCGCCCAGAAAGTGCGCGAGGCGGGCTACACGAAGTTCGACACGCATTCGCCGTTCGCCATTCACGGCATGGACAAGGCGCTCGGCCTGAAACGATCGATCCTGCCCTGGATCGTCCTGATCGGCGGCATCACCGGCTGCGCCGTTGGCGGCCTGGGTATGCTCTGGATCAACACCATCGACTACAAACTCATCGTCGGCGGCAAACCCTACGGTGCCCTCGAACCGCTCATTCCGATCACCTTCGAGGTAACAGTCCTCTTCTCGGCCTTCGCCACGGTGGGTGGGCTGCTGTGGTTGTGCGGATTGCCGAAATACTATCATGCCGCGTATCGCTCCGACGACTTCGAGCGTGTGACCGCCGGTGGCTTCGTGCTGACCATCGACGCGAAAGATCCGAAGTACGACGCCACGGAGACACCGGCTCTCCTGAAGCGATTGGGTGGAAGCCGGGTTGCCATTCTGGAGGCCTGACCGATGCGCGTGCGCTGGTACGTCCTGGCGGGCGCCGTCGCCATCGTCGCCGCCCTCTTGCTGGTGTTCGGCATTCGCGGTACGCGGACCGAGAATCCGCCGCTGCAGATCTTCCCCGACATGAAACTTCAGCCAAAGTATCATGCGCAGGGCGAGAATCGCTTCTACTCCGACCATCGCGACATGCGGATTCCCGTGGCGGGGACGGTCCCCTATGGGGGACGCAACTACGGGTCTGATGCCGGTAATCCGACACCCAACCCCGACTTCCTCCAGGCCGACGATCTCTACTATCGCGGCACGATGGAACTGAAGCTCAGCGCCGGGGACCGGACATCCATCGCTGCCGCAGCGGGCGGACTCGGTGCGGGCGCTCTCGCCGAAAGCAAGCTGCAGAACTTCGTCACGCGAATTCCCGCTCTCGTTGAGAAGGACGGCGATCCGCGCTGGGCCGTCCTCGACTCGAAGATGCTCAGCAAGGGCCAGCAGGTCTTCAACATGACCTGCGCCCTCTGTCATGGATCTACCGCCAACGGCAAGGGCGTCACGCGCTCCTATGGCATGCAGCCGGCCAACTTGCATGAGGAGCGCATCGTCGATCAGCCCGACGGCGAAATCTACAACACGATCACGAATGGCAAGGGGTCGATGAAGGGCTACGGCCACATGATTCGCCCCGCCGACCGCTGGGCAGTCCTCTCCTATGTTCGGGCCTTGCAGCGGAGCCAACGTATCACCGACAGCGAGTTGCTCAAAATTGATCCGGTCAAGGCACGCGAATTGGGGGTCAAGCCATGAGTGAGACAGTCGCGCTGCCACGGGAACGACTGGAACTGCGCCCTCAGCAGGGACACCATCTCGCGGGCGTACTGCTTGGCCTGACCGCCATCGGTACGGGCTTTTCGCTGCTCGGCCTGTCCATCAACGACAAGCAGTTCTTCTTCTCTTACCTGACCGCCTTCGTGTTCGTCATGCAGATTGCCCTCGGCGCGCTCTTCTGGGTGCTGCTGCATCATCTCGTCGATGCCGGCTGGTCCGTCGTCGTCCGCCGGGTGGCCGAGAACCTCGCCAGCGTCCTCATCTACGCCGTACCCCTCGTCCTGCCGGTGCTGATCGGGATGGGTACGCTCTATGGTTGGACGCACGAACAGGACACGGATGAGTTGAGCAAACTGCTGAAGGGCAAGGCCGGCTATCTGAACGTGCCGTTCTTCATTGGCCGGACGCTGTTCTACTTCGCCGTGTGGGCCTGGCTGGCCTGGCGGATGACGACGCTTTCCCGCCTTCAGGATGAGACGAAAGACGTCGAGTTGACCCGCAAGATGCAGCGTCTCGCACCCGTCGGCATGGTGCTGCTCGGCCTGACGTCGGCCTTCGCCGGCATCGACTGGATCATGACACTCGACTTCACCTGGTTCTCGACGATGTTCGGCGTCTATTTCTGGGCCGGTGCGATCCTCAGTTCGATGTGCGCCATCGCCATAATCGTCGTCTGCCTCCGGAAGAATGGATTGCTCGCGCACTCGATCACCGAGGAACACCTGCACGACATCGGCAAGCTGATCTTCGCCTTCACCATCTTCTGGGCGTATATTACATTTTCGCAGTATTTCCTGACGTGGTACGCGGACATGCCGGAAGAGACGACGTGGTTCTCGAATCGGCGCTGGGTCGGTCACGACACCAGCGAACGGCATCTGGGATCGTGGCACTGGGTCGGAGTGTTCATCGTCTTTGGCCACGTCATTGTGCCGTTCCTGGTACTGCTGCCTCGAACGACCAAGCGCAACCCGACCATCCTCGGCAGCGTCGCGGCCTGGGTCCTGGTGGTTCACTTCCTCGAACTGCACTACCAGATCATGCCCTCGTCGCAGCCGGCCGGCAGCCAGCAGTTCCGCCCCACCTACGTTGACCTGGCGACTCTCCTCGCTCTTGTGGGAGCCACCGGTTTCGTGGCGCTGCGGACTTTCAAGTCGAAGCCGCTCCTGGCCAAGGGCGATCCGCGTCTGCGCGAATCGCTGCTCTTTCAGAACATTTGACGCCCCGTCGGCGCATTGGAGATCCTGGCATGACCGAACCCGCGACACACTCGATCGAAGGCCCCCATCGCGGTCACTTGCCCGTTGTAACGATGGTAGGTGCCTTACTTGCCTTCTTCCTCTTCGTTCTCCTCGTCTGGGTAATGTGGTACTTCGTCAATCAGAAGTACACTCCCCACGATGACAGCGTCGAGCGGATCAAACAGCGCACCGAGACGCAGTCTGCGGATCAGAACACGCTTTCGACTTTCGGCAAGACCGACACGGGAAAGTATCGCATCCCGATCAACCGGGCGATGCAACTGATCATCGACGAATCGGAAGCCAAAGCCAAGGCCCCCTCGAAAGGCAAGGATTCCGACAAATGATCCTCGCCGAAGGAGAAATGGCCTACGCGGTCATGTTGATCGTCTCTCTCGTCGTCTTTGGCGGCGGGGCGGTCTGGGCGCTGACCTGGGCTTTCCGCACCGGGCAGATGTCCAACTTCGCGCGTGGGGCGACCTCGATCTTCGATCCCGATGAACCGATGGGTGAAGTCACCGACGACATCCTGGCCCCGGAACGAAAAGATTACCGGCGAAGTCCGGGAGATGCTGATGTCTGATAAGTTCCTGACGCCGGACTCGACCGGCGAAGCGCGCAAACAACTGTATGCCGAGGAACGCGCCCAGATCGACGACTCGGCTCGCGTTCCCGTCTTGCTCTTTTTCGCCTCGTCGCTGTTCTGGCTGCTGATCGGCACGATGTTCGCGCTCATCGCCGCGTTCAAGATGCACGACTGGTGGTTCCTCGACGGCGTTCCCGCCCTGACCTTTGGCCGGGTCCGGCCTGCCCATCTCAACGCCGTCGCCTATGGCTGGGTCAGCCTGTCGAGCTTTGGCCTGCTGCTTTGGCTGATGGCGCGCCTGTCCCGAACCCCGATCCTCTATCCGAGCCTGCTGGTCATCGCCTGCGCTCTGTGGAACCTTGGCGTCTTTCTCGGCATCGTCGCCATCCTGGCTGGCGAGGGCTCGTCGATCGAGTGGCTCGAATTCCCGGCCTACGTTCCGCCAATCCTCGTCGCCGGCTATGCGTTCGTCGCCACCTGGGCGCTGGCGACGTTTCGGCTGCGGCGCGAAAAGCATCTTTACGTCTCGCAGTGGTACATCTTCGGCGCACTCTTCTGGTTGCCCTGGCTCTACTCGGTCGGCAACTTGCTGCTGCTCTACGCGCCGGTCAAGGGGGTGACGCAGGCGACGGTCAACTGGTGGTTCGGCCACAACTGGCTCGGTCTTTGGGTGACGCCGATCGGTCTGGCCTCGGCCTACTATCTGATCCCGAAGGTCTTCGGCCGGCCTGTGTACAGCTATTATCTCTCGATCATCGGCTTCTGGGCGCTGGCGCTCTTCTACAACTGGGCCGGCATGCATCATCTCATCGGCGGGCCGATCCCCGCCTGGCTGACGACGGCGTCGGCCGTCGGCTCGATGATGATGCTCATTCCCGTCAGCATGGTCGCCCTCAATCATCACATGACGGCCTTCCCCAAGTGGGAATGGAAGGCGATGAAGAGGAGCCATCGCATCCTCTGGGCCAGCCCGACGCTCCGGTTCGTCGTCTTTGGCGCGGTCAGCTACACCTGGGTCAGCATCCAGGGGGCGTTCCAGGCGCTGCCGTTCTACAACCGCACGACCCACTTCACGCACTACACCATCGCCCACGCCCACTTTGGCCTGTATGCCTTCTACACGATGATCGCCTTCGGCAGCATGTACTACATCGTGCCGCGTCTGACGGGCTGGGAGTGGGCGTCGCCGAACTTGATCCGCATGCACTTCTGGTGTACCGTGCTGGGGTTCATTCTCTACTTCGTGTCGTTGACCTGGGGCGGCTGGTTCCAGGGCAAGATGATGAACGATCCGAAGGTGCCGTTCATCGAGGTGACGAAGTACACCGTTCCGTATCTGCGCTGGCGAACAGTCGCCGGGGCGATCATGGCGGTCGGGCATATCTCCTTCGTGATCCTGTTCGTCCTGAATGTGATGCGGAAGGGCCAGCGCCGCGAAGGTCCGACGTTGCTCGATATGCGCAGGCCGGAGCCGGAACCCGAAGTCGCGGGCGCGGCGAGTTGACTTTTCCGCCGCTTGCGGCTTAGCGTCTTTCCCGTCAGTCCCGAGAGGTCCAGCATGAACCGTGGCCCCCTGATCTTTCTGGGCGTCTTCCTGACCTTCGCCTTCGCCTGGTTCGGTCTGGTGTTCACGCCCTATCGCCAACTGCAGGTGCTGGACGCCGTCACGCTCGAAAACGGCGAGAGCTACCCGCGCGAACTCCAGGGCGAGGCGGCACGGGGCCGGAAGGTCTATCAGGCGATGGGCTGCGTCTACTGCCACAGCCAGCAAGTCCGTCCCAACACTCCCCAGGACTCGGACGATCCCAACAGCGAACCCATGTTCCCGGACATCGCGCGCGGCTGGGGCGCACGGCGAAGCATGCCCATCGACTACATCCACGACAAGCCCGTCTTTCTCGGCACCATGCGGACCGGTCCCGACCTGGCCAATATCGGCAGACGCTGGGATGCCGTGAAGCAGCACAAGCACCTGTACAACCCGCGTTTCGAGTTGGCAGACTCGATCATGCCGGCTTTCCGCTTCCTCTACGAGTGGAAGAACGATTCCGACGTGTCCGAGGACGATCTGGTCCAGAAGGACCTCGACAAGCTCGTCGAGGGACAGTGGAATTGGCCGCAGCGTAAGGGCGAGAAGCTGGTGCCGACAACGGAAGCGAAAGCCCTGGTCGCTTTTCTGCTCTCGCTCAAGCGCGACGTTGAACTGCCGAGGCCGAAAAAACAATGAGCAGCGACGACAAGCTCGGTGTGCCAGGCTATCATCGCGAGATCGCGGAGCCGTTTAACATCCACGATCTTCACGCGCCGATCATGCGCGAGCAGAACGAGCCGCGCGACGGCTTCGAGCCGATTCCGCCGGGCTTCGCGCCGTTCTTCGGACTCCTGGTCTTCTGGGCCGGCTTCTACTTCGCCGGTCATTACGCAAATTTCGACCCGTCCGTACTCAGCGGCGCGGAATGGCCGCCTCGCGCTGGCGAGGGTGCGGACAAGGAGCCGACGCTGGCCGAGCGTGGCGGGCGGGTCTTCTCCGGAACCTGTGCCTCGTGTCATGGTCCCGACGGCGCGGGCGTCTCCTGCCCGCCGCTGGCGAAGTCGGAGTGGGTCCAGGACAAGCCGCCGGGCGTCATCGTCCGCATCGTGATGCACGGCCTGACGGGGCCGGTCCAGGTGAAGGACAAGTCGTACAACCTCAACATGAAGGTGGACGTGCCGGACGCCGAAATCGCCGCTGCCGCGACGTTCGTCCGCCAGGCCTGGGGCAACACGCCGCGCGTGGCGGGCGACGTCACGCCGGAATTCGTCCTCGCGGTTCGCAAGAAGGTTGGCGCTCGCGCTACGCAGTGGACCGCCGCCGAACTCGACGCCGTCGATGACTCGGACATCCCCTTTGGCGCGCCCAAGCCTCCCGAGAAGGACAAGAAGTAAGGATCGCCATAGTACCGCTTGCGGCGTAGCGGGCTTTTCGCGATGCCTGTGACCCTTTTCCATGTCCTCAACCTGCACTTACTGTCGCGGTCCTCTTGCCGGCGTCGGCTTGCGCGGACGCCCCTGGCCCGATCGCGAGCCAGGCCGCTACTGCTGTTTCGGCTGTCTGAGCCTGGGCGAGGAAGACGCGGCCGGCGGGCTGAACGAACATAACAAGGAACTCGCCAGTCTCGGCTGGCGGCTCGGCGTCGGCGTCCTGCTCGCGGGCCAGTCGATGCTGCTGAGCCTGGGCGTCAACCTGGCCCCTCCTGATGAGATCGGCCTCACCCGGCTGCTGCAAGGGCTGGTCCTCGGCTCGACGCTGATCGTCCTCGCCGTTCTCGGCGGCGGACTCTTTCGCAACACGCTCCACGAACTCCGCCAGCGCCGCCTCACGGTCGAGGCGCTCTTCGTCCTCACCCTCGTCGGCGCTATGGGCGCTTCGCTGCAATCGTTCATCCAGGGTGAGGGACCGATCTATTTCGAGACAGTCTCGATCCTTCTCGTCGTCTACACCATCGGCAAGCTGATCGGCGCGCGCGGTCGGGCCGGCGCTCTGGCCCGCTCGCAAATCTGGAATGCGGAACTCTCGCGTTGCCGCTTGATCGACGAGCGCGGCCGCTGTCATGAAATCGAGACGGCCACCGTCCTGCCCGGCGATGTGGTTGAAGTACGGCCCGGCGAGATGATCGCGGTCGATGGCGTCATCGAGCGCGGCGTCGGCTTCCTGTGCGAGGCGGCCCGCACCGGCGAGCCTTTCGCCCTCGTCCGCCAGCCAGGAGATCGCGTCCTCGCCGGCTGTGTCGCCGAGGATGCCGTGTTCCATGTTCGCGCTACCGCTCCCGGTTGCGAACGTCAGGTCGATCGCTTCCTCGAAGCGGTCGAGGAAGCACGCTCCTCGCCGTCGTCGCTCCAGGGTCAGGCCGACCGCCTCGCCCGCCTCTTCCTCCCCCTCGTCCTGACGGTGTCGCTCTTGACGTTCCTCGGCTGGACATGGCGCGAAAGCTGGCCCGTCGGCCTGTTCAACGCCATGTCGGTCCTGCTCGTCGCCTGTCCCTGCGCGCTCGGTCTGGCGACGCCAATCGTCCTGTGGTCCGCCCTTGGACGATTGGCGGAGCGTGGCTTGATCACGCGCCGCGGCGACCTTATCGAACGTCTCGCCGCCGTGGATTGCGTCGTCTTCGACAAGACCGGCACGCTGACCGAGGAGCAATTCCTGCTCGCGGACCTTGCCGTGGTCGGCGCGACAGACCGCCCTGCCCTCCTCCGTCGTCTGGCCGCCGTCGAGGCTCGCAGCAGTCACCCGGTCGCACGGGCCTTCACGGATCTGGTGCCGCGCGAGGAGATGGAGCGCGTCCACATCCGCACTCTGCGAATCGTTCCCGGTTGTGGCATCGAGGCGGAAATCGAGGACGACGGCGTCCATCAACTTCGCATCGGCCGTCCGGAATGGCTCGGCTCGCCTCTCGCCGAAATCCTCAACGCCCTCCACATCCAGCACGGTCATCGCCTCGTCATCGAGATCGACGGTCAGCAGGCCGCCGTTGCGCTGGTCGCCGAACGACTCCGGGGTTCGACCAGCGAGGCGCTCGCCGACCTCCAGCGTCTCGGCTTGCCGGTCGAGGTGATGACGGGCGACTCGGCCGAACGCGCCCACACGACGCTCCCCTCGCTGCCGATCCAGGGCTCGCTGTCGCCGGAAGAGAAACAGGCACGTCTCCATCAGATGCAGCAGTCCGGTGCCCGCCCGCTCTTCATCGGCGACGGCATCAACGACGCGGCCGCGCTGGCGACGGCGACGGCAGGCATCGCCCTCGCTTCCGGCACCGATTTGGCTCTCGGTGCCTCGACGGCAGCGCTTTACGGCGGCGATCTGCGTGCCATCCCCTGGGCCATCGCTCTGAGCCGCGGCGCGATCCGCATTGCCCATTCGACGGTCCTGTGGGCCGCTGCCTACAACCTGCTCGGCATGACGCTGGCCGCGTTCGGCCTGCTCCATCCCATCGCCGCCGCCCTGCTGATGACCGTGTCGAGCCTCCTGGTCGCCTGGCTGTCGTCGCGCGCCGGCACCGTACCCGTGGCCTGTCACGCCCTCCCCTCCGCGCCTCCCCTCGTGCCGCATTCGCTCGGCTGGCGTGCATTCGTTCATGGCCTCGCCCTCGCGCTCCAGGGAATTCTGGTCGTACTGCTGCTGAATCCTTCTGCCCTGGCGTCGAGCGCCGTCCTCGCCGGCTTCCTGCTTGCCGCTCTAACCCTTTCGTGGCTGTGGTATGCAAGGCCCCTGCCTCATGCTCTCGACATGCTCGCCGGCATGCTGACGCTGGGCAACTTCGGCATGCTTGCCGGTTGGTGGATCGACCGTGGTTTCACTCCGATCGATGCGGGCTGTTCGTGCGGTTGCGGCAACCTGTTTCGCGAGGGGGTCACGTTCGACGTCTTCCGTTCCGCGTCCGGCATGTGGCTCGGCATGCTGCTCGCCGGCAACCTCGCGATGCTCTACCTTGGCCGCCTCCCCTGCCCTTTTTCGGGAACCCGAATGGCCCTGCACTTGCTGGCGGACAACCTCGGCATGATCGCCGGCATGATCCTCGGCGGTCTCGCCGCCAGTGCGACGATTTCCGCGTTCGGCTGGCCCGATCCGCTGATGCACCTTCTCGGCATGTCGGGCGGCATGCTCGCCGGCATGGGTCTCGCATCCTTTCGAGTGCGACTGCGGCCGCGAATGGGTTATT
>JBBRIK010000008.1:0-15165 GCA_038221045.1 Gemmatales bacterium | reverse complement strand
GATCTGCACCACTGGCTCGAAGGCAGACCCGTTCTGGCCCGGCCCATTAGCAGCCTCGGTCGGTTTCGGCGCTGGTGCGGGCGCAAACCGCTTTCCGCCGTCCTGGTTCTGCTCTCGTGCTTGCTCGGGGTGTCCTGGCTGCTCGCGCCCCCCACGTTGTATGTGCTTTACTCGCAAGCGGATGACGCCGAGAGAGAGGCTCGGCGGCAGACAGGGGTAGCGCATGCGCAAGAACGAAGCGCCGTCGCGCGGAAGCGAGAGGCCAGCCGGCAGGTGGCCCGGCTGTCGGCGGCGACTGGCGCACGCCTCATCGACGCCGGCGACTTCTTCCGCGCCCTGCTCTGGACGACCGACTCGCTTCAGCGCGAGACTGATCTCGCCGCGGACAGCAGCGAGAGCAAGGGGGCGGAGGCCCTTCTGCGGCTGCGCATCGCCGCTCTGCTCAACGACAGCCCGCGTCTCGTTCATATTCGGAAGGTGCCAACCTGGGTCGATCGGCTCTGGTTCGATGCCGACGGGCAGACGATGCGCGGTCTCGATGCTCGCCGGACGAAGGCTGGACGGTGGCGTATCCACAAGGACAAGGACGATTCGCTCGGCTTCACTCCGAACCCCAAAGTCAGTGAGCTATTGTTCAGCGACGACAGCCGGCTTGCCCTGGCACGCCATAGCGATAGCTCGGTCCGGCTGTGGGACGTGGAGGAGAATCGCGAGCGCCTTCGCCTGGAGGAGTTACCTGCCGCCTCGCCCACGTCCCAGCTCCTGTTCTGGGTCGCCGATGCGAAATTGGGCCGGCTCTTCGCGGTCTTTCGGGGGATACCGAAGGTCGCCCAGGAGGGATATAAAGACCTTGGCTGGCTCTGGTCGCTGGAGACCGGGCGTCGCCTTCATGAAGTTCCTCTCGAATTCACGGGCTGGAACCAGCAGTGTTCCGCCCGGCTGAATGCCGAGACTCGGCGCTTGCTCGCGGTCACGCCTCAGGGGTCCTTTCTCGTCGATGCTGACAACGGACAGAAACTATCGCTGAAATGCCCTCCCCTGAGTGTTGCCTCTCTCGATGGCGCGGGGAAACGCCTGGCTGGCGCTCACAACTCGCACGCGCCAATCCTGTGGGACGTCACAACCGATCGACGCATTCCCTGGCCCGAGTCGTCCGTTCACACAGGACCGATCAAACTGTTTCGTTTCGACTCGACCGGCGAGCGGCTCCTGATCGTCAGCGACGACACACGGGCACGCGTCTGGAAGACGAAGACCGGCGAGCCGGCGTGCGAGTGGCTGGAACATGGCGGGGCCGTGCGCGACGCCTGGTTCAGTCCCGACGAACGCTGGCTGCTGACGGTCAGCGACGAGGGATCGGCCCGCGTCTGGGACCTGCTCACCAGCCTGCCGACGACGCCGCCGCTGCGGCACGGCTCGCCCGTGGCGACGGCGGCCTGGAGCGCTGACGGCCAGCGCGTCCTCACACGAGCCCGAGATGGCTCGGTCCGCATCTGGGACCTGGCCCGCCTGACCTTGCCCTCGCGCGTTCTGGTCCACGAAGGACCGGTCCTCTCCATTGCCTTCAGCCCGGAGGGTGGCCGCGTCTTGACCGGCGACGAGGACGGGACGGCTCGCGTCTGGGACCTGGCCACCGGCAAGACAGTCGGTGCGCCGCTGCGTCATGCCGGTCCCGTGACTTCGGTCGAGTGGAGCAAGGAAGGGACGAGGGCGTTGACCCTGAGCGAGAAGAGCATTCGCGTCTGGGACCTGGCAGGCGGCAAGCCGCTGGTCCGTCCTCTGGGGGCAACCCTTGGCAACCGCTCCGGCGTTCACCTGACGCGCCTGAGCCCTGATGCGACCCAGGTACTACTGGTCTATGCCGAGCGCGCGAACCTGTTCGATCTGAGTCTGCTCCGCGACGTGGCCTCGATACGCCATGAGGACAACATGTTCTTACGGCACGCCGTGTTCTCGCCCGACGGCCAGCGCGCCGCCACGGCGGAGAAGGACGACACCATCCGCGTTTGGGACCTCGCGCGGAGCAAGGAATTGAAGGCATTCGACGGACTGGGCGACATCACTTCGCTTCGCTTTCAATCGGCGACTCGCCTGGCGGCGACGGGCAGTTTCGGTCTGCACATCTGGGAACTGGCAGATAACAAACTCATCAAACGTCTGCCCGATGAGGAAGGCCGCAACCGAGAGTTCCGCTCCGCACAACTCAGTGCCGACGCATCCTGGCTGCTAACGGTCGGTCTCGATAACGCCTGTCAGGTCTGGAAGGTGGACTCGGGACGCCCTGCCGGCCCTTCGTTCCAGCCGGGCGGACCTCTGCGACTCGCGACGGTGACAGCCAACGGCCAGTATGCCGTGACGGCCTTGCAGGAGGGCGTGCTGCGTCTGTGGGACACGCACACCGGCGAGCCGCTGACGCCCGCGCTGCGTCTGGGCGAGTATATCCACGACGCCTGTCTCAGTCCCGACGGCAAGCAACTGGCACTGGCCTGCCGCGACGGCAAGGCACACTTGTGGCCGATTCCCCAACTTGACACCCGCCCGGTCGAGAACCTGCGGCTCTTGTCGAGCTTGCTCGCCGCCCAGACCATCGAGCCGGCGACGGAGACCCTGCTGGCGCTTCCGAGCGGCGAGTCAAGACGTCTCCACGTCGAGATGAAGGGGACTCTGCCCCAAGAATTTACGGTTCGACCCAGGGAAGTACTCGACTGGCACTTGCAGCAGGCGACCGACTGCGAGAGGGCGCAGAGATGGCTCGCGGTGCAGTTTCATCTCGATTTCGTACTGGCGCAGACCCCAAAGCGGCTCGATCTGCTGGCCCGGCGGGCGACTGCCCGGCTGAGGCTCGGAGAGAAAGACCAGGCGCTCGAGGACTTGACGACGCTGATCGGCCGCGAGCCGGAAGAGGCGCGCCATTGGGAGCGCCGCGGCCGAGTGCATTTCGAGTCCGGCGACTGGCTGCGGTCGCTCATCGACTTCGAGGCCGCCGCCGAGCGTGATCCCAATAACGGCAGCCTGTGGATGCGCGTCAGCCTGTTGCGGGAACGTCTCGGCGAGACAGGGGCGGCACGCGATGCCTATCGCAAGGGAATCGATCTCGGTCTGGACCTGATGGCGAGACCGTACTTCTCGACCACTTTTCGCCGCGATCCGCAGGAGAGCTACGAGCGCCAGAAGCAGTGGAAGCCCTGGCTGGCCGAACTGACCCACATGCTCAAGGGGCTCGGCAAATCCCAAGGGACCAAGAACTGGAGGGGGGCGCTCTTCCAGCAGCGAGGCGTGGCGCACGCGGTCCTCGGAGAGTGGCCTCAGGCAAAGGACGATTTCCACGACGCACAGGCCCGAAACGTGGGAGGAGCCGAGACGAAACGCGGCCTGGCCCTGGAGGCTGTTATTTCCGGCCCCACCGCCAAGGCACTGGAGTATGTGGACGCCGCTCTCGACATCGACAACAGCGATGGCAGCCTCTGGTTCCTTCGCGGACTGATCCTCCAGACGCTGGACCGCAATGCGGAAGCGGTGATCGGCCTGACGCGTGCGATCGAACGGGGAGCGAACCACATCTCGGCCCGCAAGGCGCGGGCCATGCTCTATCTGACCCAGGAACGCATTACGGAGGCGCGAGACGAATTGAGCGTGGTCATCGAGCGGGAACAGGAACAGAACGCCGACACTCTGGCTCTGCGAGGCCGGCTCAATGTCCAGGGCGAACGGTGGGAACAGGCCGCGGCCGATTTCCGCAAAGCCGCCGATCTGACACCCATCGACCCCGAGACGGTTCGCACGGACCTCCTTGTGGGAAGCCGTGTGACCCCGGCGAGTGCGGCCTGGGAGGAAGAACGGACAAAGCGACTGCAGACGCTGTTGCGGCAACCAGCGCGGACGCGGGAATATAGCGACCGCGACTTGCACGACGTTCTCTGGACGGCAGTCTTGTTCCCCGGACCGCATCCGGAACTGGCCGCGTGGATGAAGTTCCTCGAAGATGTGCCGACGCAGAGGGAACTATCGCCGGCCGAGCTGGCGCGCGCTTTGGGGGCGGCCCGGCTGCGGCTGGGTCAGCCGAAAGTCGCTCTGGCCGAGTTCGAGCAAGCGAGGAAGGGCGATCCCGATGGCGGCACGGCCTGGGACTGGTACTTGCAAGCGCTGGCGTGCCGGGAGTTGAAGAGGCCGGCGGAGGCGGAGGCGGCCCTGGCTTCCGGGCGCGACTGGATGGCGCGTCAGAAGCGAGGTGAGTTGAAGAACGAAAGCTATCGTCTGGCTCTGACCTGGCAGCAGAAACTGGAATTGGAACACCTTGAAAAGGAAGCGGGCAGCAAGGCTCCGTGAGAGCCTCTCACGATTTGAGCTAAACTGGCATGAAGCGTGCCAGGGGTGGACATATTAGCACTTCCGAAGAAAATGTTTCAAAGGCGCACGGAATTTGCATTGTATTCGGAGTTCCTGGCGAAGGTCTTTCGTTCGAGCGCGAACATTTCCCGCGCACTTTCGGGCGGGTTCCGCGTATCTTCCCAGGAACCGCATCCCTGAAGGAGAGAGGTATGAGAATACACAAGATTGCATGTTTGGCCGGGTTGCTGGGATTGGCAGCCTGTCTGGTCGTTACTCCGCTTCGTTCCAGTGCCCAGGACGACACCGATGGCGTCGAGGTACTGGCGCGTGGGCCGCTCCATGAAGCCTTTGCGACTCCGCTGGACTCCCAGCCCACGGCGTCACCCATCGTCCCCAAGGAACCGCCCGAGCCAATCGAGGAGCAGCCTCCCGAACAGAAGCCGGAGGGCGACAACGTCGGCTGGGTTCCGGGCTACTGGGCCTGGGACGCGGACGATTTCCTCTGGGTCAGTGGCTTCTGGCGCGACATTCCTCCCAGCCGGCGCTGGATCCCCGGCACCTGGCAGAAGGTGAGCGATGAGGGCTGGCGCTGGGGCAACGGTTTCTGGGCGCACGAGGAACAGGAAGAAGTCCTCTATGTCCCGCCGCCTCCCGAGACGCTGGAACGAGGGCCCAGTACCGAGGCGCCCGAGGTCAGCAGCGATTACGTCCCCGGTTGCTGGATCTGGCGGGAGACTCGTCACGTCTGGCGGCCTGGCTACTGGCTGGCTCATCGAGCCGACTGGACCTGGGCGCCCACTCACTACGTCTGGACGCCGGCGGGTTGCGTTTTCGTCGAGGGCTACTGGGACCATCCACTGCACGAGCGCGGCCTGCTGTTCGCTCCCATCCGCGTCGAACGCCGGCTGCTGGTGCGGAACTTCAGCTACCAGCCGCGCTATGTCGTTCCCGCCGACGCGCTGCTGGGTGCCCTGTTCGTCAGGAAAGAGACGCGCCAGTATCACTTCGGCGACTACTTCGGCGCTCGCGATCAGAGAGCGGGCTACGTCTCGTGGCTCGACTATCGGCCGGCGCGTAACGTCGCCGACGCCAACTTCAGTTATTACCGCGCTGAAAACGTCCGCGACCGCCGCTGGGAGCCGTCGCTGCGCGGGCTGTACACGGCTCGCCAGAAGGGCGAGGTCGCTTCGCCGCCGCGCACGCTCGTCCAGCAGACGACTGTCATCCAGAACCTGACCGTCCAGAAGACGCAGAACGTCACGGTCAACAAGACGATCAACCTGACCAACATCAACAACGTGACGATGCTGGCACCGTTGACCAAGATCGAGAATACGAGGGTGACGGCCCTGGCGGGACTCGCTCAGCCGAGCGGTACACCGGTAAAGGAGGTCGAGACCAAGAAGGTCGTCAAGCTTCAGACTGTCAGCGTCGAGCAGCGCAAGCAGGTGAAGGAACACACGACCCAGTTGCGCGAAGTGGCCGTGCAACGCAAACAGATCGAGGAGAAGGGCAAGGTATCGACGACGCCTGTGAAGCCCAGTGATCCGCCTCGGAACGTGAAACTGGCATTGCCGAAGGCGCCTCTGGCTCCGCCTCCGCCCAGGGAGACGAGGCCGCCGCAAAAGACGGTCCCCCCTCTTCCGCCGCAAGTGCCGAAGTTCGATCCCAAGCCCAAGGGGCCGCCCACGACGCCGATCATTCCTCCGAAGAAAGAGGACCCGAAGCCGATCAAGGACAAGCCGATTCGGGATGGGGACAAGCCGAAGACGCCGCCCCCGCCTCTGCCGAAGGTGGAACCGCCCCCGCCGCCGAAGGTGGTGACCCCTCCGCCTCCGCCGCCGAAGGTGGTGATTCCTCCTCCGCCCAAGGTGACGCCCCCACCGCCACCCCCGCCTCCGAAGGTGGTCCCGCCACCGCCGCCACCACCGCCTCCGAAGGTGGTCCCGCCACCTCCGAAGGGAACGCCGCCCAAGAATGAAAAGAAGGATGAGAAGTAACACGTCGTGCCGCTTGCGGCTTAGCAGTCTTCCTCCGCTAAGCCGCAAGTGGCAAGGCTTCTTGCTATTTCTCGCTCGATTTCCTGTCTCGCGGTGAGACCTTGATGAGGCGGAACGCAATCGGGCCATGATCGCCCTGGAACATCAACGGACCCGTCGCCACTTCCTTGCCCGTGAGTCCGCCTGGCGTCGGTCCCTTCATCTCGACGTTCTCGTGAATCAATTCGCCATTGAGTGTCACCTTGATGAACTTCGCGTTCTCCACCTTCTTGCCGTCCTTGAAGCGCGGCGCCTGGAAGTCGATGACGAACTTCTGCCATTCGCCGGGCGCCTTGCAGGCATTCACTTTCGGAGCGGCCGTGGTGTAGAGTCCGCCCATGTCGCCGGGACCGACCTTCTTCTTGCCGAAACTGTCGAGGATCTGCAGTTCGTACTCGCCCATGAGGTAGACGCCGGAGTTCGATCCCTTGGGAATCATGAACTCGACCTCGATGGTGCAGTCGCCAAACTTCTCTTCGGTATAGAGATCGACGCTGCCGGCGGCGTTGACCAGCAGCCGGGCCGCTGGCCCGCCGTCCGCCGCCGCTGGAATCGGCGTGACGGCCAGTTTGGTTGGGTTCTTCTCATCGAGACTCGCCCGGCCAACGACCCACTTACTCTTCTTCTCATCCCCCTTGAATTTCCAGCCCTTGAGATCGACGCCGTTGAACGGCTGGATGACCTTGTCCTCGGCGCGAGCCAGGCCGGACAGCAGCAGGCCGATAACAGCGACAGTGAAATTCCGCGACATCGTACTCTCCCCTGGTTGATACTCCACGATTGCATACTCGGCCTGACATCGTACCGCAGCGCCGGAAAGGTTCGCAAGGAGCAAGGCCCTGTTCTCGCCTAGATCAGCGGCTGCGCAGGCGTTCGAGGGCGGCTTTCGCCTCGCGTGTCGCTCGCGCCCCGGACTCACCTTTGGACAGCGTTTCCAGCAGAGACCGCGCGGCGGGAGTGCCAAGGCTTTCCAGCACTTCGACGACACGGACCGCGCGAAGCGTTTCAGGATGCGTCAGCGGCCCGTCGAACTTTTGCAGCAGCGCTTCGAGGCGCTTGCGCATCTCGAGATTGACCGGCTTCAGGGCGGCTTCGCGCAGGACCGACTCCACGGGCGGTCCCAGTTCTTCCAGTTCGCGAATCGTCTTCGGGCGTGTCTGGAAGTTGTCGCTGTCGAGGTCGCGGAGCAGACGAGTCAGACGTTCGGGATCCACCGGCCGGGCCGGCTCGGCCTTCTTCTCAAGGAAGGCGACAGCCTCATCCAGTCGATCCTCGAAGGCCGCGCGAGCGCGAGCGGCCTTGACGGCGTCGCTGCCCACCAGTGCGTCCCAGCATTCGTCCAGCGAAATCGCCTTCGGCGTCCTGCGTTCCTTGGCGGCCAGCGCTTTGAGGTCCCAGACCAGGGCGGTGCCATCCTCACTCGCCGAGACGAGGCGCGACGAATCCGGAGCGAATGCCAGACTCCCCACTGCGCCGATGTGTCCTTGGAGGGCTTGTTGCTTGCCGCTCGCCAGTTCGTGAAGATAAACCCGTCCCTGGTTGTTGCCCACGGCGAGCCAGCGACCATCGGGGGAGGCAGTCATCGAGTTCAACTCCCCGTCAGGGAAGTTGATGTGAAAGGTCTCGACTGTCCCGATCCGCAGGAATTCAACGCGGCCGTTTGCGGAAAGCACGGCGAGGTGCCTTCCCTGGCGCGTGAAGGTAAGGTCCATCGGGAGATGTGGATTGAACGCCTGCCGCACCTTCCCCGTCTCCACCTCCCAGATAACTCCATCCTTGTCATCGGTAAAGGCCGCCAGGCTTCGCCCGTCCGGGGACCAGGTCAGGAGAAATTGGGGCGGCGCGGACACCACCGCTATGGTTCGCCAGCGCTTTCGCGCAATCACATCCCAGATTTCAACCGATTTGCCTTTCGGATTGTGTACGGCCAGGTATTTTCCATTCGGAGAGAACGACAACTGGCCGATGCACTCTTCGTAATCGGGACTCTTCCACACCTCCTTGCCCTCGCGTGACTCGACAACCCGAAAGGACTTGAATTCGTCGCCCCAACTTGCGATCCATTTGCCGTCGGGACTGAGTACCGGCACACTTTCCCTCGGGGATCTTTCGGGGAGACGAAGGGGGAACTCAAGCGAATGATGGAGAAGACCCGTTGCGGCGTTCCAGAAATGAAATCCGCCGCGCGCGTCTCCCGACCCGATGACGTCTCCCGACTTGTCGGCGAACGTTGCGGACTCAAGTGCGGAATAGGTGCGGAACGGGAAGCGAGGCTTCCCTGTCAGCACGTCGATCAACTCGATCCTTCCCTTTCGTGTCACAGCCAGAGTTTGGCCGGACGGATCGATCGCGCAAGGGCTCGCATCCTCATCCGATTTCGCGAACGCTTCGAGCAGTTTGCCGGAAGCGGTTTCCCAGCGCCGGAGCGTTCCCTTCTCTGAGACGCCATACAGCTTTTTGCCGTCCGGAGAGTAACGCAGTTGGACGAGAGGTAGATCTGCTTCCATACCCGCCAAACTATCCGTTTCACTCTCGGACTCGATCTCGAAGTGCCTGATAGTATGCTTGCCGCCAATCGAGACGGCGACGGCAAGAGATCGGCCATCCGGGGCGAACGCATGAGAGTGGCTTCGATCCTCCCGTTTTTTGGCCCCCGTATGGAACCAGCGAATCCGCTTGGCGCGAACGCAGTCCCAGATCCAGACATTCCCCACCTGGAAGGTAATCGCGAGCAGCCGGCTATCCGGGGAGAACGCCAGTGCCTGGACAAAGGGGTCCTCGCCTCGCAATTCGATCCGTGTGCGTTCCTTTCCTGAATCGGGATCGAGCAAGACGACGGGGCCTCCTTGCACGTCAATGGCCAGCGTCTTGCCGTCGGTTGAATAGCAGGCATGCGAGACCTTCTGGCCCGTTGAGTCCCACAGATCTTTCGTCTTCCCCGTTGCGGGGTCCCAGAGCAGGCAACAGGGACGGGCATCGACGTAGAGCAGTTTCCCATCGGGGGCGATGGCTGCAATGGTTTTCGTGGGATGGCCTTGCCCACGCGCAGGGAGAATCCTGCCACTGCCTGCTTCCCAGAAGCCGAGAGGTCCATTGTTGAGAGTAAAGCCGAGGTTTCCCCCGACACCTAACCCTCCTTCAATTGGTAATTGTCTCAGGTTTACTCCTATGAGCAGCTTTCCATCGGGGCTAAACAGAACTTGTTCAAGCGGAGGCGAACACCAGAATCGCGTCGTGCCAAAGCGGGCGATCGCTCCTTCCGGCAAAGGGTCGCCGAGGGAATCGACGCGAACACCGACCGGCGGCGCTGCCGGCACCGGCAGACAGCTTGCAAGGATAACAGCGAAGACGCAACTGGGACGTAACACGATGGCTCCTCTCATTCCTGAGATCCTGTACTGAAGGCCGCCACGCATGCAGGGCGTGACTGTCCTCCGCCCGCGATGAGGTTAGTGGCCGCGCAGGCGTTCAAGGGAGGCTTTCGCCTCGCGTGTCGCTCGCGCTCCAGCATCCCCTTTGGACAGTGTTTCCAGCAGAGACCGCGCGGCGGGAGTGCCAAGGCTTTCCAGCACTTCGACGACACGGACCGCGCGAAGCGTTTCAGGATGGGTCAACGGTCCATCGAGCTTTTGCAGCAGCGCTTCGAGGCGCTTGCGCATCTCGAGATTGACCGGCTTCAGGGCGGCCTCGCGCAAGACCGACTCCACGGGCGGTCCCAGTTCTTCCAACTCGCGGATCGTTTTCTGCCGTGTCTGGAAGTTGCCACTGTCGAGGTCGCGGAGCAAGCGTGTCAGACGTTCGGGATCCACCGGCCGGGTCGGCTCGGCCTTCTTGCGGAGGAAGAGAACGGCCTCGTCGGGACGATCCTCGAAGGCCGCACGCGCTCGCGCGGCCTTGATGGCGTCGTCGCCCGCGAGTGCGTCCCAGCAATCGTCCAGGGAAGGAACTTGCGCGGCCTTCAGTTCCTTCGCGGGCAGGACCTTGAGGTCCCAGACCAAGGCGGTGCCGTCCTCGCTCGCCGAGACGAGGCGCGACGAGTCCGGAGCGAAGGTCAGGCCACGCACCGCGCCGACGTGGCCAGGCAGGTCGTGCTGCCTGCCACTCGCCAGATGGTGGAGAAAAACTCCACCCTCGTCGTTGCCCGCGGCGAGCCAGCGGCCGTCCGGGGAGGCGGCCATCACATTGAACTGATCGGCAGGGAAGTTGATTTGCACAGTCTCGCCGGACCCGACACGCAGGAATTCGACGCGGCCGTTCTCGGAAAGCAGGGCGAGGCGTCTGCCCCGGTGTGTGAAGGCGAGGGCCGTTGAGGTGCGCGGGATGAACGTGTGCCGCACTTTCCCCGTCTCCACCTCCCAGACAGATCCATCCTTGCCATCGGGGAGGGCGGCCAGGCTTCGCTCGTCCGGAGACCAGGATATAGGAATCGGGGGCGGTATGGACGATGCCCCAGGGAGCGGCGTGGACTCCACTGCGAGGGTGCGCCGGAGTTTCCGCGTCTTCACCTCCCAAATTTCAACTGCTTTGCCACCGGGATTGTGTACGGCCAGGTAATTCCCCTCCGGAGAGAACGACAATTGGCCAATGGCATTCTCATAGAGAGGGCCCTTCCACACCTCCTTGCCCCCGCGGCCCTCGACGACTCGAAAGGACCTGAAATCGTCGCCCCAGGTTGCGATCTTTTTGCCGTCGGGACTGAGCGCCGGACTCTTCTCCTTGTGTTCCCCGTCAAGGCGAATAACGGGAAAATCAAGCGAATGATGGACAAGGCCCGTTGCGGCGTCCCAGAAGTGAAATCCGCCGCGCACGTCGGAGGCGCCGAGAATGTCCCCCGACCGGTCGGGCCACATCACGGATGCGAGTGCGGAGTGCGCGCGGATGGGGACACACGGTTTGCCTGTCAGCACGTGGGTCAGTTCGACCCTTGCCATTCGCGCCACCGCCAGGATTTGACCTGACGGATCGAACGCGGAAGCCGTCGCATCCTCATCGGATTTGGCGAATGTTTCGAGTAACTTCCCTGACGCAGTTTCCCAGCGCCAGAGGCTCCCCGTTGTTGAGACGCCGTACAACTTCTTGCCGTCGGGGGCGTAGCGCAGGTGGACGAGGCGTTGCGCGGCTTCTGGAAACGACAAAGTGTCCGCTTCACTCTCGGTCTCGATCTCGAAGCGTCGGATCAGTTGCTTACCCCCAATCGAGGTGGCGACGGCGAGCGTCCGGCCCTCCGGGGTGAATGCGCTCGCACTGCTCAAATCGTCTCGACTTTTGGCCCCGGTGTGGAACCAGCGAACGCGCTTGCCGCGAACGGAGTCCCAGATCCAGACGTTGCCCACCTGGAAGCTAATGGCGAGCAGGCGGCTGTCCGAGGAGAACGCCAGCGCCTGGACTTCCGGCCTCTCGCCCGGCAATTCGATGCGCGTGCGCTCCTTTCCGGAAAGGGGGTCGAGCAGGACGACCGGACCTCCTTGCACGTCGAGGGCAAGGGTCTTGCCGTCGGGCGCGTAGCACGCGCGCACCACCGTTTGCTCCTTCGCGTCCCACAGTTCCTTCGACTTCCCCGTTGCAGGGTCCCAGAGCCAGCAACAGGGGTCGGTATCGACGTAAAGGAACTTTCCGTCGGGGGCAATGGCCGCGAGGTTTTTCACGGCACGGCCTTCTTTGCGGAAAGGGAGAATCCTGCCGCTGCCTGACTCCCACCTTCGTACTGTTCCAGCGCTGCTGCTGACACCAACGAGTTGTTTGCCATCGGGGCTGAATCGAAGTTGTTCAAGCGGAGTCGGACACCAGAATCGCGTCGTACCAAAGCGGGCGATCGCCCCTTCGGGCAAAGGGTCGCCGAGGGAATCGACGCGAACACCGACCGGCGGCGCTCCCAGCGCCGGCAGACCGAGACTCAGCAAGACGACAAGAATTCGACAGGACATGGCGGCTCCTCCCTCTTTCCTGTGACTTTATCCGGCCCGAAGGAGGAATACCACCTCGTACCCCGGCTGCGATTGCTCCCGCTACGCCGCAAGCGGCAAAAAGCGGTAGACTGAACCTCGGATGGATCGCCCGTCCAGCCGGCAGGTAAATCATGCCCTCCTCCATCGCGGAACAAAACCTGCTCTACGGCGTCCTGGCGCTTCAACTCGGCTTCATTCGTCAGGAAGTCCTCCTCTCCGCGTTTCTCGTCTGGACGACAGACCGCTCACGCGCCCTCGGCCCGCTCCTCTGCGAACAGCAGGCCCTCAGCGCGGATGACTCCGAAATGCTCGCCTTGCTGCTCGAAAGCCTCGTGCGGCATCATGGGAACGCCCCTCTCCTGCCTCTCGCTCTGCTCCTTCCTCCCGACATCGTCCCCGGCCTGGCCGAGCTGAACGATCCCGAGTTGCGGCAGTGCCTGGCACGTCTCGGCAAAGGTCCGATGGCCGTCACCGTTCCACAGTCCGGCTTCGCGATCACTCTCGATGGCCCCAGTATCCCGGAGGGAACGCCGACCGTGCTGGCCGGTGGTCCAGGTCAGGGAGGAACGGCTCACCCTCCGAAGGGCGGCGGGCCACCCGCTCGCTTTCGCATCGTTCGGCGACACGCTCGGGGCGGTCTCGGTGAAATCTTCGTCGCCCTCGACGAGGAACTGCAGCGCGAGGTCGCCCTCAAGGAGATGCAGGCCCATCACGCCCACAAGCCCGACAGCAGGGCGCGGTTCCTCCTCGAAGGCGAAATCACCGGCCGGCTCGAACATCCGGGTATCGTCCCGGTCTATGGCCTCGGCTGTTATCCCGATGGCCGGCCTTTCTATGCGATGCGCTTCATCAAGGGAGAGACCCTCAATCAGGCGCTCCATCGCTATCACAACGGCACTCCCGCCGATCCCGGCGAACGCGCCGTGGAGCTGCGCAAACTGCTGGCTCGCTTCATCGACGTCTGCAACGCCGTCGAATACGCCCACAACCAGGGCATTCTTCATCGCGATCTCAAGCCCGATAACATCATGCTCGGCGCGTACGGCGAAACACTCGTCGTCGATTGGGGACTTGCCAAGCAAATGATGAATGATGAATGCGGAACGATGAACGCAGAACAGAAAGCAGCCTCTTCAGGGACCGAGGGACGCGCTCCGAGTTCGACCGGTTCGCTCATGGGACAGGTCTTTGGGACGCCTCAATACATGAGTCCCGAACAGGCGGCGGGCCGCATCGACCTGCTCGCACCCGCCAGCGACGTGTACAGCCTCGGAGCGACGCTCTTTCAACTGCTCACTGGCTGGTCGCCCTTTGGCGCCGATCAGGACATTCACAGACTCCTTCGCATGGTGCAGAGCGGCAGTTTCACGCCCCCGTGCCAGGTCCGAGCTGCCACTCCGCGAGCGCTGGAAGCGGTCTGTCTCAAGGCGATGGCGCTCAAGCCCGAGGATCGCTATCGCTCTCCGCGCGAGCTGGCGGCCGACATTGAACGCTGGCTCGCCGACGAACCGGTCGGCGCCTGGCGCGAACCGTGGACGATCCGCCTGCGCCGATGGGCGCGACGCCATCGCACGGCCGTCATCGCCGGCGGCGTCCTCTGTCTCACCGCGCTCGTCGCCCTCAGCGTCAGCTACCTGCTGCTGGCTCAGGAACAGAAGCGCACGCAAGAGGCCATTCACGATCGCGCCCTCGCGCAGGTCGATGCCCTGCTCGAATCCAATCCGCGCGCCGTCCCCGCTCTGCTGGAGGGACTGGAGCCGTTCCGCCAGCGCGTCCGCAATCGGCTGCGCGAGGTCCGCAATCGGCCCGAGCCAGCGGGGGGGGCTCCCGTCACTCTCGCCCGCCATCGCCAGCATCAGATCCGCGCCGGACTCGCCCTGCTGGAGGATGATCCGGCCGGCCAGGTCCCATTCCTGCGCGAGCGCCTGGTCGATCCCGCGCTCGATCCCGAGGAGTGTCTGCTGCTGCGCGACCTGCTGGCCCCTTACGCCCTATCGCTGACGACCGGCCTCTGGGACGATGCCGATCGCGCCGAAATAACGCCCGAACAGCGGTTTCGCGTCCTGGTTGCTCTCGCTCACTTTGACCCGAATAACTCTCGCTGGAAGGACGACGCCGATCGCATCGTCGAGCCATTGCTGCGGGCTGATCCGTTGCACGTCGGCATCTGGACCACTGCCCTCTATCCCGTGCGTCTGCACCTGATCGGCCCCCTCAGCGAGGTCTTCGGCGATCCGCTGTTGCCGGCCGAACGCCGGGTCGCCGCCACGGTACTTCGCGAGTATGCCGCCGACCGGCCCACCGTCCTCGTATCCCTCCTGGCCCATGCCAGCCCCTTGCAGATCACACTGCTGTTGCCCCGCCTCCAGACCCTCCGCGATGAGGTCCTGCCCTTGCTTCGGACCGATCTTCAACACGTCGAGAGGACGAAAGGGACCGAGGAGGATCGCGACAACCAGGGACGGCGGCGGGCCAACATCGCTGCCGTTCTGCTGCACCTGGGCGAGCCGGACCACGCCTGGAAGTTGTTGCGCTACGATCCTTATCCCGATGCCCGCACCCATCTCATCCACCTGTTCGCTCCCCTCGAAATCGATTCCGAGGTGCTGCTCCGCCGGCTGGAGAACGAATCCGATGATGGCGTACGGCAAGCGCTCGTGCTGGCTCTTGGAAGCTACTCGGAGGAACAACTCTCCGCGAAAATGCAGGAGCCCATCGTCCCGCGCTTGCTGGGGTGGTATGAAACGCAACGCGATCCTGGGCTGCACGGGGCTATCGATTGGCTGTTGCGGCATGGGAGCGAGGGCAATCAGACGCGCAAGCTGCAATGGGACCAGACTGCGGCCCTGGAG